>JBAQER010000472.1:0-9613 GCA_049286845.1 Bradyrhizobium sp. | reverse complement strand
GAACAATTGCCGGGCACCGTCGGCTTCGTGATTCCCGATCGCTTTCACCTCGTCTATCTCGAATATGCCCGCGCCGCCAACGCGCTCGGCCTGCACGAGAGCACCGGCAGCCGCATCGCGATCGCCTCGACCGCGGCGGGTCACGCCTACACGGCGGCGCTCGATGCCGATGTCGGCGACGCCTTGCTTGTGGAAATGGAACGTGAAAACCCCGAAGGCGCCAAGGTGTTGCGGCCGCGGCTCGAAGCCAATCGCCGTTTCCTAAGGGAGCACGGCTATGTCGTCGCCTGCGGCCTGTGGAGCCCGCACATCAACGGTCTCGCGGTGCCGATGTGGTCGCCGCAGTACCAGACCTTCGTCGTGGTGACGATCGGCCTTTTGTCCGCGATGTATGACGAGAAGCGCCTGCACAAGGAGGTTGCGCCGCAGATGCTCGATCTCGGCTTTGCGGTCGGCGGCATGCTCGAGGGTGCCGAGGGAGATATCTTCAGCAATCGGCTGGACAGAAAACCGCTTCCAGTGACGACCCATAACAATAAAATTACAAAGACGGAGGATACGAATGACCTGGAAGCCGGAACTCGACGACCTCGCCCGGCGCGAAGCGTTCGCGCGCGAGATGGGAGGCGTTGACAAGGTCAAGCGGCAGCGCGACCAGGGCCGGCTCACCGTTCGCGATCGCATCGACGGGTTGGTAGATCAGAACAGCTTCCACGAAATCGGCGCGATCTCCGGCACCGCCGAGTATAACGAGGGCGGCGAACTCACCGGCCTGACGCCGGCAAACTGCGTATTCGGCCGCGGCAAGATCGACGGCCGGCCGGTGGTGGTGGTCGGCGACGATTTCACCGTGCGCGGCGGCTCCGCGGATGCTTCCATTTCCGCCAAGCCCCTGATGGCCGAGGAGATGGCGCACGACTTCCGCCTGCCGATCATCCGCGTGATCGAAGGCTCCGGCGGCGGCGGCTCGGTGAAGACCATCGAGACCAAGGGGGCGGCCAATCTGCCCGGCGGCGTCGGCGGCACCCGCTGGTACTGGTACACGATCGCGAACATGGCCCGCGTGCCGGTGGTCGGCCTCGGACTCGGCTCGGTCGCAGGCCTCGGTGCGGCGCGGCTCGCCGCCAGCCATTATTCGGTCATGACCAAGACCTCGGCGATGTTCGTTGCGGGTCCGCCTGTCGTGAAGCGCCTCGGCCAGGATCTTACCAAGTGGGAACTCGGCGGCGCCGACATCCAGACCCGCGCCGGCGGCGTCGATCATGCCGTCGAAACCGAGGAAGAAGCCTTCGCCTGCGCCAAGCGCTTTCTCTCTTATCTGCCGTCGTCGGTTTACGACCTGCCGCCGACGGTTGCCTGCGACGACGATCCGGAACGCGCGGAAGAATCCCTGATGAAAGCGGTGCCGCGCAACCGCCGCCAAGTCTACAAGATGCGCCCGATCATCGACGCTGTCGTCGACAAGGACTCGTTCTTCGAGATGGCGGCGAATTTCGGCCGCCCGGTCATCACCGGATTTGCCCGGCTGGACGGCCGCGCCGTGCTGCTGCTCGCCAGCGATCCCTTTCACTACGGCGGGTCATGGACATCGGAGGCGTGCCAGAAGGTGGTGCGCTTCGTCGATCTCGCCGAAACCTTCCATCTGCCGGTGGTCTATCTGATGGATTGTCCGGGCTTCATGATCGGGCTCGAGGCCGAGAAGGCGGCGACCATCCGTCACGGCGTGCGCGCCATGGCCGCGGTCAATCAGACCACGGTGCCATGGTGCACCGTCATCGTGCGCAACGCCTTCGGCGTCGCCGCCGTGGTGCATCAGCCGGCCAACCGGTTCTCGATGCGTTATGCATGGCCGTCGGCCTATTGGGGTTCGCTGCCGCTGGAAGGCGGCATCGAGGCGGCCTATCGCGCCGACATCGACGCATCGGACGATCCCAAGGCCAAGCTGCAGGAGATCGAGGACCGTCTCAACAAGCTGCGCTCGCCGTTCCGTTCGGCAGAGAAATTCTGGGTCGAGGAGATCATCGACCCGCGCAAGACCCGTTCGCTGTTGTGCGAATTCGCGCGCCTTGCCGAGCCGCTGCGCACGCCGGGCCCGCCGAAGAATTTCACGATCAGGCCGTGAAGTGAGGCGAATAGCGAATGGCGAATAGTGAATGGAATTTTCCCTATTCGCTATTCGCCACTCACCATTCGCCACTCACGCCGCCACCGGCTTCACGTTCCGCGAGATCGCAAGAATAATCAGCGCCGCTATGATGCACAGCGCGCCGGCGACGAAGAAGGCCGGCAGATAGCTCGCCAGCACCGTGCGCGACAGTCCTGCGCCGAAGGCGGCGGCGCCGGCGCCCAATTGATGGCCGGCGAAGATCCAGCCGAACACCAGATTGGCGCGCTCCGCCCCGAAGCGTTGCGCGGTCAGCCGCACCGTCGGCGGCACCGTCGCGATCCAGTCGAGACCGTAGAACATCGCAAACAGCGACAGCCCGTAGAACGAGAAATCGGAAAACGGCAGCAGCAGCAGCGACAGCCCGCGCAGGCCGTAATACCAGAACAGCAGCCAGCGATTGTCGTAGCGGTCCGACAGCCAGCCCGACGCGATGGTGCCGACGAAATCGAAGATGCCCATGGCGGCGAGCAGGCCCGCGGCCTGGACCTGCGGAATGCCGAAATCGAGGCACATCGGAATCAGATGGACCTGGACCAGGCCGTTGGTGCTGGCGCCGCAGATGAAGAAGGTGGCGAAAAGGATCCAGAACACCCGTGTCCTGGCGGCATCGCGCAGCGTGCCGAGCGCCGCCGCCATGATCGGCGCGGTATTGGGCGGCGGCGCCGGCAGCGGCTCGGCGCCCTGATCGCCGAACGGCCGCAGTCCGAGATCGCTCGGGCGGTCGCGCATCACCAGCAGCACGGCGAAAGCCGCGACGGCCAGCATCACGCACATCAGCGCCAGCGCGGTCCGCCAGCCCATCCGTTCGGTGAGGGTGGCGAGCAGCGGCAGGAATACCAGTTGTCCCGTCGCCACGCTGGCGGAGAGAATTCCGATCACCAGGCCGCGGCGCGCCACGAACCAGCGTGTGGCGATGGTGGCGCCCAACACCAGGGCGGTCATGCCGGTGCCGAGGCCGACCGCGACGCCCCACAGCAGCATCAGGTGCCAGAGTTTTGTCATGGCGAGCGAGGTCACGAGCGCCGAGACCACGATCAGCAGGGCCGACAGCGTCACGTTGCGCAGGCCGTAGCGGTTCAATAGCGCGGCTGCGAACGGCGCCATCAGGCCGAACAGGATGAAGCGGATCGACAGTGCCGAGGAAACCTCCGCGGTGCTCCAGCCGAACTCCTGCTGCAGCGGCACGATGAAGACGCCGGGTGCGCCGACCGCGCCGGCGCTGATCAGCGCGGTGAGGAAGGTTACGCCGACCATCATCCAGCCGTAGTGGATGTTGCGGCGGGCGAGGGCGGCGGATAGCCAGTTCGAGATCATGGAATTTCCAAAATGTGTATCGGGCGCTGGTGAATGGGAGACTAGGCCGGGCCGTGCGCTGTCCCTATCCAGTTCGCGACAGAGCTATCCGGGCGAAAAATGTTCTCACAATGATCGCCCGCGCACGGGCAGGGGCGCTGGCGTCAGTGGACGATGCGCTCCACGGCGATGGCGGTGGCTTCGCCGCCGCCAATGCAGAGCGCGGCGATGCCGCGTTTCAGGTTCTGCGCTTCCAGCGCATGCAGCAGCGTGACGATCAGGCGGGCGCCGGAGGCGCCGATCGGGTGGCCGAGCGCGCAGGCGCCGCCATTGATGTTGAGTTTGTCGCGGGGGATGCCGAGATCGCGCTGCGCGGCCATCGCCACCACGGCAAAGGCCTCGTTGATCTCGAACAGATCGACGTCGCCGGCGCTCCAGCCGACCTTGTCGAGCAGTTTCCGGATCGTCGGGATCGGCGCAGTGGTGAACCATTGCGGTTCCTGGCTATGGGTGGCGTGGCCCTTGATCTCGGCCAGTGCTGGGAGGCCATTGCGGTCGGCGAGCGAGCGCTTCGCGAGGATCAACGCCGCGGCGCCGTCGGCATTGGCCGACGAGGCGGCCGGGGTAATGGTGCCGCTCGCGCGGAATGCCGGCTTCAACCCGGGAATCTTGGCGGGATCGACCTTCAGCGGATGCTCGTCATTGGGGATGATGCGCGGGCCGGTCTTTTCGGTGACCGTAATCGGCGCGATCTCAGCCCTGAACGCGCCGCCTTCGACCGCCTTGCGGGCGCGGGTCAGCGTTTCCATGGCATAGGCGTCCTGGTCGGCGCGGGTGAACTGATAGGCCTCGGCGGTGGCTTCGCCGAAATCACCCATCGAGCGGCCGGTCTCGTAGGCGTCTTCGAGGCCGTCCATCATCATGTGATCGATGATGCGGTCGTGACCGGCGCGGTAACCGCCGCGCGCTTTCGCGAGCAGATAGGGGGCATTTGTCATGCTCTCCATGCCGCCGGACAACACGATGTCGGCGGAGCCGGCACGGATGATGTCATGCGCCAGCATCGTGGCCTTCATGCCGGAACCGCAGACCTTGTTGATGGTGGTAGCACCCGTCGCATCCGGCAGCTTCGCGCCGCGTGCGGCCTGCCGCGCCGGGGCCTGGCCCTGACCGGCCGGCAGCACGCAGCCCATGAACACTTCGTCGATCCGCTCCGGCGCCAATTTCGCCCGTTCCAGTGCGGCGCCGATGACGTGGGAGCCGAGCTGGTGGGCGCTGAACGGCGACAGATCGCCCATGAACCGGCCGAGCGGAGTGCGGGCGGCGGAAACGATGACGACGGGATCGGAAGCTGCGGCCATGGCGGTGCTCCTCAAATTCTTTGCGCGCAAAGGCGACGCCTTTTGAATTACGGTCATCATATGATGCGCCGCGGGATTTGCAACGGCGGTGCGGGATAAATTATCGTGAAGTGGCTGGCGAGGGGGGATCGGCGCCCTCGGGCCGCCGGATTGGCCCGCTTATTCAAGGCCGTCGAGCGCCATCCTGATCGCGTTCCTGAACGCGGCGATGTCGCCGAGTTCATGGCCGAGCAGCAGTGCCAGCCGGGTCAGAAACAGCGCCTCACGCTCGGGTCCGGCCGAATCGATCGCCGTCGCCAGCGTCTCATAGGCGGCTTCGAAGTCTTCGGAGCGCATCGAGCTCATGGCGCTGTTCTCCCCAGACAAAGGCTCGCAGTGTGCAGGACTTCGTCGGCAGCGATGGCTTTCCAGCGCCCGGCGATGTGCAGGTCCGGACGCAGCAGATAGAGCGTCCCCGGCTGTGCATCGAACAGGCGGGCGATTTCGCCATCCGCATCGGCAATTGCATCTGCCGTGGCCGCAGAGCCCTGGCGTTGAATCCGCAATGCAACGAAGCGCGGGTCGAGCTTGCCGAGTTGGTTGAGAAGTTCGGCCTGTTCGGCATTCGTCGCGCCGTCGCCGAACAGGATCGCGGTCAGGCCATCGCCCGCGCGATCCAGGAGAAAACTGCCGTCGGCCAGCCTGGCGTTGGGTGAGGCGCTGCCGCTGACGGGTCCGGCCACAAAGTCCGCATCGCGGCGGGCATAGGGAGTCAGCGGGCTTTCCGAATAGGTGTAGGGCTGCATCTGCCTGGGATTGGCGAGACCGCGAGGAAATTCGTGTTTCAGGCTGAGCGAGAGTGCCGCTTCCCGCGCCAGCCGCCAGCCGCGGGTCGGCGGGGTCATGAAACGGGTGCTCTTGGTGGCATTGGCGAACACATCCAGCGTGGCGCCGCGCCGCTCCGGCGAATAGCTGTCGAGCAGTTTTTCGTCCGCCTCGCCCTTGAGCACGGCGGCGAGCTTCCAGCCGAGATTGTCGGCGTCGGCGAGGCCGTTGTTGAGACCGCGCACGCCGAAGATCGGCACGATATGCGCGGCGTCGCCGATGAAGAACACCCGGCCGTGCCGGTAGTCGTCGAGGCACAGCGTGTTGGCGGAATAGATGCTCCACCATTCCAGCTCCCACGGTTTGTCGTGGCCGATATCCCTGAGGATGGCACCGACGCGGGCGCGGATGTTGTCCTCGCGCAAGGCCTCTTCCTCGCTCTCGCCTTCGCGGAGCTGGTAGTCCACCCGCCAGATGTCGTCCGGCTGCTTATGGATCAGCACGGTGCCGCCGGGATTGCCGCTCGGCTCGAAAAAGGCGCGGCGCTCGGTCGGAAAGTCGTGATCCATGCGGATATCCGCGATGACATACTTGCCTTCGTAGTTCTCGCCCTTCAGGCGCAGGCCCAGCTGTGAGCGAACCGGCGAGCGCGCGCCGTCGGCGGCGAGCACATAGTCAGCCTCAAGGCGGTAGTCGCCGGCGGGGGACGAAACACTGAGCGACACGCCGTCGTTGCGGCATTCGATACCGGCGGCATCGCTCTGCCAGCGCATGTCGACGAGGTCGCAGGCTGCGACCGCGTCGTGCAGGAACTTTTCGATATATTGCTGCTGCAGATTGTACATCGGCAGGTATTTCTCGCCGGGCGGACACGGCATCTCCAGCCGGAAGATCTGCTCGCCGCGGTAGTAGCTGCGGCCGAAGCGCCAGCCCAGCGCCTTTTCGACGAAGGGTTTGACCGCCCCGATGCGCTCCAGGATATGCATGCTCGGCCGCGCAATGCAGATGGCGCGGCTGCCGTCGTTGAACGTGTCCTTGCGGTCGAGCAGCACACTGCGAATTCCGTATCGCGCCAGCACCAGCGCCGCGGTCATGCCGATCGGGCCGGCGCCGACGATCACGACCGGATGACGCGCCGCGAGGCCGTCGAGCTCGGGGCCACGCCGCGCCGGGAAGGTCGGATAGTGGAAATAGAGCGAATCGAGCGGCCCTTTGCCGGCAGGTCTCATGCGTTTCCCGTTTTGTCTTGTTCTAGGCCGGTTATGCGGCTTCGTTTACGACAAGCGTCCGGTGGACTACAGCTTGAAAGAAGCTGGATGGCAAGGCAGCATGTGCCGGAATGCGATCACCACCCGCCTTCGCGATTGAAAGAGATCCTTACGATGAATCAACCCGCACGCGCCGAGCAGACCGAATCCAGCGAAGTCCTGTATGACGTCGATGACGGCATTGCGGTGATCACGCTCAATGCGCCCGAGCGCATGAACACGATCTCCGGGCCGATGCTGAACGACCTCACGCGGCTCCTGATCAGGGCCAACGAGGACAGAGCGGTGCGGTGCGTCATCCTGACCGGCAACGGGCGCGCCTTCTGCGCAGGCCTCGATCTGCGCAAGGAGCGCAGTGGGGAGGGGATCAGCGCAGCGTCTTCGTCGACCTCGCTCGATCTGCGCAACACCCCGCCGACAGTGCTGCAGGCGATGGACAAGCCGACGATCTGCGCGGTCAATGGCGGCGCCGCCGGCTATGGCATGGATACTGCGCTCGGCTGCGACATCCGGATCATGGCGGAGTCGGCGAAGCTTGCCGCCGCCTTCGTCAAGCGCGGCGTGGTGCCGGAGTCCGGCGGCACCTGGTTCCTGCCGCGGATGATCGGCTGGGCCAAGGCCTCCGAACTGATCTTCACCGGGCGCACGCTCAGCGCGCGCGAATGTCTCGATTGGGGTCTCGCCAACGAGGTGGTGCCGGACGCGGAACTGATGGGGCGGGCGCGCGCGGTGGCGCGCGAGATCGCGGCCAATGCGCCGCTGGCGGTGCAGGCCGCCAAGCGGATGATGCGAATGGGGCTCAACGAGACCTTTCCGGACCATGTGCATCACGTCTATCTGCAGCTCCTGCCGCTGTTCAAGACGCAGGACATGCAGGAAGGCATCAAGGCCTTCATGGAGAAGCGCGAGCCGAAATTCGAGGGCCGCTGAACCCGGCTACCGCTTGCGATTGATAAAACCCTGCATCAGCCGCTGCGGCTCGCCGGTCAGGAAGGATTGCCCGAACACGCCGATCGAGAGATCGACGGATTCCTTCAGCGGCAGTTCTTCCCATTGCCGGAGCAGGGCCTTTTGCGCGCGCAGTGCCTCGGGGCCGCATTCCAGCAGCGCCGCCACGGTCTTCTCGACCGCGGCATCGAGGCCGCCTGATGGCGCGACCACATCGACCAATCCCCAGGCGAGCGCGGTAGGGGCGTCGATATTCTCCGCCGTCATCACCAGCCAGCGGGCGCGGCCCCAGCCGATCAGCCGCGGCAGCAACGCCGCGTGGATGACCGAGGGGATGCCGACGCGAACTTCGGGCATGCCGAAATGGGCGTCGTGCGAGGCGATCCGGAAGTCGCAGGCGGCGGCGAATTCGAGCCCGCCGCCGAGGCACCAGCCCGGCATCCGCGCAATGACCGGTGCCGGAAACGCGCGCGCGGCCTCGCAGAGATCGCGCAGGCCGGTGATGAATTTCTCCGCCGAGGCCTGATCGAGCTTCGCCATTTCCTTGATGTCGGCGCCGCCGATCATGCTCTTTTCGCTTTGCCCGGCGATGACCAGCACGCGGATCTGCTTGTCTTCGGCAAGTGCCTCCAGCCCTTCGCGAACGCCGTTGATGGCCGGGGTGCCCAGGATGTTGAGCGAGCCGGCATTGCAGATCGTCAGGCGGACGACGCCGCGCAGGTCGCGGTCGACGCCGCAATGGGGATTGAGCATTTCCATGGACGGTCTCGCAGTTCGTGAAGCTCGCGGTTGGTGCCACTTCCCGGCAAAACGTGGCCTTGTCAAGTGGCGCGCCCGGCCGATCGCCGCCGGGACCGCCCACCCGTTGCGAAGCGGCCGGCCTCTGCTATAATATGATGAGCATCATTTATAATAGAGGGAAGCCCATGACCGTGGCTGACAGCATTGATACGGTGGAATCCAACGACCTTTTCACGGGGGCGCGGAGGCGGGAACGGGTGGTGGACTGGCAGGCGCCGGGGCCGGTGGCGAAGGCGGCCGCCGGAATGTCGGGGCTGGAGACGATGCGGGCGATCCGCGACGGCATCCTGCCGGAGCCGCCGATGGCCCGGCTGATCGATTTTCGGCTGCGCGTCGCCGAGCCCGGCCGGATCGTGATGGAGCTGGAGCCACATGAGGCGCTCGAAAACACCATCGGGTTGCTGCATGGGGCGACCGCAGCGGCCTTGCTCGACACCGCCATGGGCTGCGCGATCTCCACCATGCTGCCGGCCGGGCAGGGCGCGGTCACCCTCGACCTGAAGCTCAGCTATCTGCGGCCGCTGTCGGTCAGGTCGGGTACGATTTCCGCTGAGGGAAGGCTCATCAAGCTCGGCCGTCAGACCAGCTACGCCGAAGGCTCTGTCCGCGACGGCACCGGCAATCTTGCAGTGCACGCGACGGCTACGTTCTCGATGGTCGGCGAAGCCTCCCGAGCCAAATAAGATGCAGCATTGTTCGGCGCCAAATGCTATCAGGTGTCTTTATATGACTGCAAACATCTTATGGGACCGCCGATGCGCTATTCCAGGGAACACAAGCTCGAGACCCACGCCCGGATCGTGAAGAAAGCCTCGGTGCGGCTTCGCGAAAAGGGCGCGCACGGCATCGGTGTCGCCGACCTGATGAAGGAGGCCGGGCTGACCCATGGCGGGTTCTACGCCCACTTCGATTCCCGGGACGCGCTGGTGATCGAAGCCTTCGCCTATGCAATGGACCGCTCGACCGAGCAC
>JBAQER010000471.1:0-3445 GCA_049286845.1 Bradyrhizobium sp. | reverse complement strand
CGCCTGCTGCGACGACCGCATGGTCCCGAACACGTACGTCGATAATCCGGCCGGTCACTTCGCTCGCGACCTGGGTGATGTCAGCCTTGACGTAGGCGTTCTCGGTCGAGGCGTATCGGCCACCCTGCAGCCAGACGATCAGGGCGCCGAGAAGGACGAGCGCCGGCACGCCCACCAGTGCCCAGGGTCGCAGGCGCTTCATCATGGCGCGGCCTTCCCATTGTGACCGCGCCCGGCACGCGGAACGGGTTTCCGGCCGGCAGCCGCGGCTCTCCCGGTCGGGGCGCCATCCACCGCAGTAACCAGGGTTTTCTTGACGCGCTGCAACAGCGTCATCAGCTGCTTGCTCTCGCGCGTGGAAAGGCCGGCGAGGGCGTCCTCGACCGTCGCCTCGGCGACGCGCCAGATCCGCTTGTGCACCCGCTCGGCTTCCGGCGTGAGGAAGACCCGCTTGACGCGCCGGTCGTCACGCTGGATCCGGCGTGCAACCCAGCCATTGGCCACCAGCCGGTCGATCATGCGGCCCGCCGTAGCCTTCTCCACCTCCATCATCTCAGCAAGCTCCGAAAGCGATGCACCCGGATGCCGATGCAGCCGGGTCAGCACCAGCCATTGCCCACGGGTGATCCCGAGCCGGCGCACCCGGCGATCGAACTCCGTTCGCAAAAGACGGGCGACGTCCGAGATCACGACACCAATGTATTCGTCGGTGTTTGGCATCCGGCAATTGTAGCCGCCGGCGAATTAGTAAGCTAGGCTATTTAATTAGTAAGCTAGGTTATTATCTGTCCATTAGACGTCGCACGGGACATGACATCGAGCTCCGCAAGCATCGATACCGAGGCCAGGACCACGACCGCGGCGCGGCGTTATCTGACCCTGGCTACCGTGGTGCTGGGGTCCTCGCTCTACGGCACGGCGCTGCTGACGACATCGACCATCCTGCCGCAGATGCAGGGCGCGATGTCGGCCACCCAGGACGAGATCGCCTGGGCGATGACGTTCAACATTCTCGCGACCGCGGTGGTGACGCCGATGACCGGTTGGCTGGTGTCCCGCTTCGGCACCAAGCGCGTCGTTGTGTACTCGATCGCCTGCTTCACCGTCGCAACGATGCTGTGCGGGATGGCGCAATCGCTCGAAATGCTGGTGTTGTGGCGGATCCTTCAGGGCGGCGCGGGTGCGCCGGTGGTGCCGCTGTCGCAGTCGATCCTGTTCGACACCTTCCCACGCCACCAGCACACGATGGTGATGTCGATCTTCGGGATGGCGGTCGCGGTCGCGCCGGTTTTCGGTCCGATTTTCGGTGGCTATCTCGCCGAGATCCATAGCTGGCGCTGGTCGTTCTACATGCTGGTGCCGATCGGCATCTGCGCCACGATCGGCATGAGCTTGACCTTGCCGTCCACCATGCGGCTGGTGAAGGTTCGCTTCGACTGGACCGGCTTCCTCGCGCTCGCCACCGCGCTTGCCGCCGTGCAGCTCGTGCTCGCGCGCGGCGTGCGGCTGGACTGGTTCAATTCTACGGAGATCGTGATCGAGTGCCTGGTCGCGGCGATCGCATTCTACGTATTCATCGTGCACAGCCTCGGCGCCCGCGCGCCGTTCCTGAACCTGAAGCTGCTGACCGACCGCAACTATTCGATCGGACTCGCGCTGGTGACGATCTACGGCATGTTGAACTTCACGCCGATGGTGTTGTTGCCGCCGCTGCTGCAGCAGCATCTCGGATTTTCCGACGCGCTGGTCGGGCAGGTCATCGGATCCCGCGGCATGGGAATGCTGGTGGGCTTCCTTGCCGCGGGCTTCATGAGCCGGATCGATCCGCGCATCAGCATGGCCTTCGGCTTCGGTCTGCAAACCGTGGCCGGGCTGTGGATGCTGACGTTCGATCTCAACGTGACCATGGAGATCCTGGTCATCAACAGCGCCATTCAGGGCTTGGCCGTCGGCGTCGTCTGGGTACCGATTACCGTGGTGGCGTTCGACACCCTGGAGGCGAAGGACTACGCCGAAGCGTCCTCGATCTTCCACCTGCTGCGTAACATCGGCTCGAGCTTCTTCATCTCGCTGTCGATCGCCGAGATCGTGCGCACGACCGGCGCCAATTACAGCCGCATGACCGAGATGATCACACCCTATAACCGGGCGCTCACCACGCCGGGCCTGACGGGGGCATGGAACTTCGACACCGTGCCGGGCCTCGCCAGGGTTGCGAAGGAGATCGCCCGCCAGTCAGCGATGATCGGCTATCTCAATGCATTCACGATGTACACGGTAACGTCGGCGCTCGCAGTCGTGTTCGTGCTGATGGTCCGACGCCGGAGGACGGCCGAGTCTTGATGTGTCACGCCGCTTTGGGGGAGGGACGAAGCTCTACCTCCGCACCGCGTTCGTTCCCACCACCACCTGGGCAAAGCGTTGCGCGCCCTCGGCGGACAGATCCGGCGTGATCGGGCGCGCGTGATCGAGCCCGACCACGGCGCCGCGCGGCGTTTCCGAGATCATGTTGTTGTTGACCAGCGCGGTGCCGGCGCCCGGCGCCACCGATACGCCGACGCCGACGAAGGAATTGCGGATCACATTGCCGGAGATCACGACGTCGCGCAGATATTTGCCCCAGCCGGCGATGATTCCGAACGAGGGTGCGTTCTCGATGACGTTGCCGGTGACCGAAGTATCTGCCTCGACATAGATGCCGATGCCGGCATCGTCGTCCGGTGCGGTGCCGATCGGGCGCTTCGGCAACAGGTTGCGGATGATGTTGCCCTGGACCACCGCGATGCGGCCGCCTTCGTTGAAATTGCACACCGACACGCCTAGCGCCGCGCCGTCGACCGTGTTGTTGGCGATCACGGCGCCCTCGAAGGAGAATTCGGAATACAGCGCCACCTCGCGGACATTGCTGACGCTGTTGCCCGTGATCTGGATGTTGGAGGCTGAATTGCCGCGCACCGCCGAATAGTCGCAATTGCGGATGCGGTTGCCGCGCACGATGACGTTGCCGGCACGAAACGCGTTGATGGCGTTGCCGTATTGCCCGGAGCCGCCGGGACCGGCCTTGATGTCCTCGATTCTGTTGTCGACTACCAGCGTGCCGTCATCGCCGATGGCGGTGCGCAGGATCTCGATGCCGTTGTCGTTGGTGCCCAGGATGGCGTTGCGAGAAACCAGCAGGCCCTGCGCGTCGAACGACACGATCGCCGTGGTCGCCGACTTGGTGATGATGTTGCCGCTGATGTCGCCGGAGACCTGTTCGAACCAGATGCCGTTGCCGCCGCTGCCCGTAATCTCGCAATCGACGATGCGGATGTCGCGGCCGCCGAGGCAATGCACCAGGCCGCGCCGCGTCGGCAGCGGAATGCCGCCGCCGTCGAGCGTGATGTTGGTGAGGCCTAGGCTGCCCGCGCCTTCGCCTTGCAGCATCGACGCGCCGCCGTTGAAG
>JBAQER010000470.1:0-1952 GCA_049286845.1 Bradyrhizobium sp. | reverse complement strand
ATCGCGATGTGCATCGCACGCGACTAAACTTGCAGCGCAGCGTGATGAAAAGATCATCTCGCAAATGTGCGACTTATCCTTAAGGTGAAGCGCCCGGCCTCGATGCCGGGCGTTTTATTTCTTGATGTTCGTCAAACGGCCCGCTTAATTCGAAGCTACAAAAAAATGTAGCTGAAAAACACCAAGGGAAGGATTCGACATGGCACGTGTTGCGTTGGTGACGGGGGGAACGCGGGGCATTGGCGCGGCAATCAGCAAGGCGCTGAAGGCTGCCGGCTACAAGGTTGCCGCCAGCTACGCCGGCAATGATGCGGCGGCGGAGAAATTCAAGGCCGAGACCGGCATCCCCGTCTACAAATGGGATGTCAGTTCGTTCGACGCCTGCGCCGCGGGTGTCAAGCAAGTCGAGGCCGAACTCGGCCCGGTCGACGTGCTGGTCAACAATGCCGGCATCACCAAGGACGGCGCGTTCCACAAGATGACGCTGGAGCAGTGGAACGCCGTCATCAACACCAATCTCGGCTCGCTGTTCAACATGACCCGCCAGGTAATCGAGGGCATGCGCGCCCGCAAATTCGGCCGCGTCGTCAACATCTCCTCGATCAACGGCCAGAAGGGCCAGTTCGGCCAAGTCAATTATTCGGCCGCCAAGGCCGGCGACATCGGCTTTACCAAGGCGCTGGCGCTGGAGAATGCCAAAGGCGGCATCACCGTGAACGCGATCTGCCCGGGCTACATCAACACCGAGATGGTGCAGGCAGTGCCGAAGGAGGTGCTGGAGAAGAACATCCTGCCGCTGATCCCGACCGGCCGCCTCGGCGAACCCGAGGAGATCGCCCGCGCCGTGGTGTTCCTCGCCGCCGACGAGGCCGGCGGCATCACCGGCTCGACGTTCACGATCAACGGCGGCCAGTATATGGTTTGATCGCTACCCCTCGTCTTTGCCTGCGACAAACGCGGAGCGTTTGCGCAAGGGAGCGCTAGCGACGAAACGATCCATTTCCGCTATGTGGATCGCTTCGTGGAGCCTGTCATCGGGCGGCGCTCCGCGCCGACCAGTTGGCTCACAATGACCGCCTCATGACCCCACGCACGGCTACCCTGATCGGACTGACCGCAATCCTGATGTGGTCGCTGCTCGCCGTGCTGACGGTGGCGACCGGGAAAATCCCGGCGTTCCAGCTCGCCGCCATGACGTTTGCGGTCGGCGCGCTGGTGGGAGCGCTGACCTGGATCGGGCGGCCGGAGGCGATGCGCGCGCTGCGGCAGCCGTCCACGGCGTGGCTCGTCGGGATCGGCGGCCTGTTCGGCTACCACGCGCTGTATTTCCTGGCGCTGCGCTTTGCGCCACCGGCCGAAGCCGGCCTATTGAATTATCTGTGGCCACTCCTGATCGTGGTGTTTTCCGCTGTCCTCCCCGGCGAACGGCTGGCGCCGCATCACATCATCGGCGCCTTGCTCGGACTCGTCGGCACGGTGTTGCTGTTCGTCGGAAACAGCAGCGTCGATTTCGCGCCCGGCCAGCTGCCCGGCCTGATCGCGGCCTTCGTCGCGGCCTTCGTGTGGGCGGCCTATTCGGTGATGTCGCGCAAGCTCAAAGCGGTGCCGACCGATGCGGTGGCGGGCTTTTGCGCGGCGACCGCGCTGCTTGCGGCTGCGGTGCATGGACTGGTCGAGGTCACGGTCTGGCCGGACACAACGGTGCAGTGGCTTGCGATCGCGGCGCTCGGCGTCGGTCCGGTCGGCGCCGCATTCTATGCCTGGGATATCGGGATGAAGCGCGGCGACATCCGTGTGCTGGGTGCTGCGTCCTACGCGACGCCGCTGCTCTCGACCGCGTTTCTGATCCTGGCGGGTTTTGCCAGGCCAAGTGCGAACATCGCCGTCGCCGCAATCCTGATTGCCGGCGGCGGTCTGATCGCGGCCAAGGACATGTTCGCGCGGCGACGTTA
>JBAQER010000469.1:0-2749 GCA_049286845.1 Bradyrhizobium sp. | reverse complement strand
CTCCTACTTTGCATGGGGTTGTTGTCGATATTTTAGTTTGGAGGGCGCCGGGTCGGCCGGGCCGCGAAGCCGCCGGGCCGTCAGCGCAGTGGCTTTTTGAGCAGCGAGAACCGGTCGGGATCGAGTCCCATCGACGGCTGCAGCATCGGCGCTTCCACCATGCGCGGTTCCATCGAGCGGGCGGCGGGGCGTTCGTTGATGGCGGGATCGTTGGGGACGTCGCGATGCGAGGTGGCTCCGCGCCAGCGCTCCAGCACTGCGCCGACGAAATGCATATCGTGGCCGGCGGCGACCGACGGCACCGTCGATATCGTGGCTTCGCTGCGCGGCAACTGATGCATCGGCACTTCCTTGAAGCGCAGTCGCGTCGGCAGCGCCACGCCTTCGCCGAACGCCAGCACTTCGCGGGTGCCGAGCGAGGGCACGAACGACAGCAGGTTGGCCGCGGCGTCCGACACCGCCGAGCGCAGCAGCGCCTGGTCGCGGTCGTTGGCAAGCCGCATCGTGAACAGCGTGTTGCACTGGGAAATGATAGTGGCGTCGAGTTCGGCGGGGCGCTGGGTAACGAGGCCGAGATAGACGCCGTATTTGCGGCCTTCCTTGGCGATCCGCGAGACTGCCTTGCGGGTCGGGCCGAAGCCGATGTTGCGGTCGGCGGAGGCGTAGCGATGCGCCTCTTCGCAGACGAACAATAGCGGCGAGACGCCGTCGCTCCACAGCCCGAAATCGAACGCCATCCGGCACAGCACCGACACCACGGAATCGACGACTTCGGCGGGGAAGCCGGCGAGCTGCATGATGGTCATCGGCCGGCCGTTGGCGGGCAGCCGGAACAGGTGGCTGATGACTTCGGCCATGGTGTCGCCGCCGACGTTGGCGTTGTCGAACATGAAGGTGTAGCGCGGATCGTTGCGCACGGTCTCGATGCGCGAAATCAGCTTGTGATAGATGATGCGCGACGAGCGGTTCTCGAGCTTGCCCATGCGTTCGTCGATCAGCGAAATCAGATCGACCAGCCGATAGGGGACCGGGGTGTCGACGGTGTAGCCGATCGCCTTGGGATCGAGGCGCTTCAGCCCGAGCCGGTCGGCGTTCTGGTACTGGGTGTAGATGCCCTTCGCCATCGGAATGACTTCGGCGAGGATGTCGAGTTCCTCAGGCACCCCGGGCCGGCCGGCGAACAGCACGTCGACGATCTCTTCGAAATTGAACAGCCAGAACGGCAGCTTCAGATTGCGCGGATTGAGAACCAGTGCGCGGTCGCCGAAGCAGCGGCCATATTCGTTGTGAACGTCGAGCAGGAAGATGCGCAGGTTGGGCCGCGATTTGAGGATTTCGTTCAGCAGCAGCGACACGCCGCTCGATTTGCCGACGCCGGTCGAGCCGAGCACCGCGAAGTGCTTGCTGAGCATTTCCTCGACGTCGACATAGGCGATGACGGAGCGGTCCTGCTGCAGGGTGCCGATATTGATCTGATCCGACCCGGTCGGCGCGTAGACGGTGCGGAGTTCCTGATTGGTAATGAGTTCGACGGGATCGCCGATGGTCGGATAATTGGTGACGCCGCGCTGGAATTTGGGGCGTTCCGGGCCGCCGAGGATTTCGCCGAGCAGGTCGACGCCGGCGATGGCGGTGTAATTGTCGCTGGCCAGAAGGCCCTCGCAGGTCACTTCCGTGATCATGGCGACGATGGTGGAATTGGCGCAGCGGATGCTGACGAATTTCCCGACGGTCGCCCGCGCTTCGGAGACGGCCATCTGGCTGGTCGCGAGCAGTCCGACCCGGGCGAGGGATCCGCGCACCGAAATCACTCGTCCGAAGGATGTCACAGTCGTTGAACCTGGCATGTCATGAGGTTGGATCGGACCCCAATATGCAGCCCCGGGGCTGGAGAAACGGTTAAATGTGGGGAATGCCGGGTCCGTCAAATCCACCCTATCTTGGTCTGGCTTGCCTCTTGCTGCGTCGCAACAGGCGGGCTCGGATTGGCGATTTTGCTGGGAAATCGCGGTTTTCCGGGGCTCGCCGATGGGCGTCAGGGGGTGCCTTTCGCTTTACCCTTTGTTTACCAAGGCCGGAGGTGACGGTTCGCGGGCGGGGCCCCCGTGGATTCGATTTGGCGCCTGATCTCGATCAAGGCGAGTGGCCGGGATCCCGGCTTTAGTGTTCGCCGAGGACACGGAGGCGACGACGCATCATGGACTATAATGTCTTTTTCGATCGGGCCCTGGACCAGCTTCGGGACGAGCGCCGCTACCGGGTCTTTGCCGATCTGGAACGGCTGGCGGGCAGATTTCCCCATGCCATCTGGCATTCGCCGGACGGTCCGCGCGAAGTCGTGATCTGGTGCTCCAACGATTACCTCGGCATGGCCCAGCATCCGAAGGTGGTCGGCGCCATGGTCGGGACCGCCAAGCGGATGGGCACCGGGGCAGGCGGCACGCGCAATATCGCCGGCACCAATCATCCCCTGATCGAGCTGGAGCGCGAGCTCGCCGAGCTGCACGGCAAGCAAGCCGCCCTGGTCTTTACCTCGGGCTACGTCTCGAACGAGACCGGCATTTCAACGCTCGCCAGGCTGTTGCCGAACTGCCTGCTGCTGTCGGATGCGCTCAACCACAATTCGATGATCGAGGGCGTGCGCAAGTCCGGTTCCGAAAAGCAGGTGTGGCGCCACAACGACATCGAGCATCTCGAGCAACTGCTGCGGGCGGCGGCCCCGGAGCGGCCGAAACTGATCCTGTGCGAG
>JBAQER010000468.1:0-12245 GCA_049286845.1 Bradyrhizobium sp. | reverse complement strand
TGGAGCCGTGGCGATAGAGGTCAGGTCCTCATGGTGAGGAGGCGCTCTTGCGCCGTCTCGAACCATGAGAGCCAATATCTCTCATCCTTCGAGACGCGGCCAAGAGGCCGCTCCTCAGGATGAGGTCGGTGAGTTATGATACATCATGGCCCCAGCAGATTCCGATCGTCCATCCGTGCTCGCGCATCAGCGCTTCCTTGCGGCGAAGGGCTCCTTCGCCGGCCTCGATCTGGCGCAGCGCTTCCGGCGCATTCACGATATCAATTTGTGGGGTGCGGCGACGTCGACATCCGGGCTGGGCTCGGAATTGGACGCAACCGCGGTGCTGCGCGCCGAACTGCCGCGGCTTCTCGCAAACCTCGGCGTGACCTCGCTGCTCGATGCGCCCTGCGGCGACGCCGGCTGGATCAACCAGGCCGATCTCGGCGTGCGCTATCTGGGGATCGACATCGTGCCCGCGCTGATCGAGCGCCTGCAGGCCGGCGCCGCCGCAGGCGATATCAAGGGCGAATATCATCTCGCCGATATCACCGCGGACGCGCTGCCCTGCTGCGACGCCATCCTGTGCCGCGACTGCCTCGTGCATCTGTCGTTTGCCAACATCGCGCGCGCGGTCGCGAACTTCCGCCGCTCCGGCGCGGCGTGGCTGATTGCGACCACGTTCCCGCAGTGGCAGACCAACGCCGATTGCGAGGACGGCGACTGGCGGGCGCTGAATTTCGAGCGAGTGCCGTTCGATTGGGGGCCGCCGGTCGAGCTTCTGAACGAGAATTGCCTGGAGGCCGGTGGCGGCTGGCGCGACAAGAGCCTTGGGGTGTGGCGTCTGGCAGACCTCACCAGCCTCCCTCGCGGAAGCGAAGGGTGAAGGGTGCGTGGAAATTTCTTGCATGACCAAACGTGATAATCATCGTCGATGAACCTGCCAGCCACGAAACCTTCAAACGCCGCGATCATCGCCAGCATAGTCCTCGGCGTCGTCGTCGGCCTGCTCTGGCTGCTGCAGCTGGCGACGGTCGCGAGCCTCGGCGGCAGTGACCCGGCGGGCGACGCCATCGGGCGGGCCTACGCAGCGATCGAGATCATCGCTCTCTGGCTGTTGCTCATGGTCATGACGGTCATCGCCGGCGTCAAGGGCGCGGCGCCAAGATCTGCCGTGGTGGCGGCTCTGGCCATCGTTCCCGCCTCGGGCTTCGCTGCAATGGGCGCCGCGGATTTACTGGCGCGGCCGCACATCGCGCCATTTCTCTGGCCAATTGTCATTCCGGCACTGGTTCCGCCGCTGGTCGTCGCTTGGTGTTTCCTGGCACTGTCGGCCGCGACGCTGCGCCGAGCCACGGCCGAAGTTGCCGCCGGCGTGTTGCTGGGAGCGACGCTTTTGGTTTGCGCGTCGATCTGGCCGCTGTCGCTGATGCGCAATGCGGTAGGCGATCTGGAGGCCGCGCGGCTGCAAAAATACGATGACGATCTCGCCCGAGTGCCGGCCAATGCCCCCGTGTGGGATTGGATGCCGTTCCTCGATACGCGTGACGGGACCAGGCGGGAGAAGGTGCTCGACGGCATTCGCAACATCGACCAGCGCCAGGCCCAGGCGGAAGCCATGCTTGATCGCGGCGATTTTCCTCTCGCCTATCTCGGGTCTTTCGATCTCGACCCGACGCCCGCGCTCTGCGAGAAAGCACGCAGCCTGCTTCGCCGGCGTGCCGAACAACTTGTGCTCGAGACCTCCAATACCAGGCCAACTTCCGATGTTGCGCTGCAGGTATCGGACGCGGTCGCCGGCATGGACTGGCTGGTCGGCTACGGTTGCCCGTGTGATGCGGAATCGACGGCCTGGGAAACCATGGCCAGGGAAAACAGCAATACCAGTTACGACGCCTATCGTCTGGCTGACCTGCGCGATCCCAAGCGACTGGGGCGAACGCTGCGCGAGCGGCCGGCGCGGTTTTCGATGTTGAACGCGAAGTCCCATTTGAGGGGATGGTTGAAATTCGTCGATGAGGCGGGCTTGCAGGCGCAAGCGCTGGACGGTGCCCGGCGGGCGGCTAGCCGCACGGCCGACGCCGTCGAAATATTGCGCGACAAGTATGATGAAGAAAGCCGGTGGAAGCTGCTGCGATATCTCGTCAGACTCGACCTCGAGGCGACGCAGCCATTGTGCCTGAATGCGCTGAGCGAGTTGCACAGTCAGTTGGCCGGGATCTATCGCCCGGCGGCGACCGACGAGCCGCGGCCCTATTCCGAACTGTTGCAACGGCTGGGAAACAGCGAGCAATTGCCCGATCTGATATGGCTGGCGAGGCATGGCTGCGCCGCCGAGGTCGAACTGGACGAGGCGATCACGCTGGTGAGTGCCTATCAGGATTCGGCCGGTCGCGCGGAGATGCTGGCGGCGCTGATCCAGCTTCGCGAGCGGAGGTGAAGAAAGCTCACAGCGGGAGCGCAATCGAATATTTCACCTGGCTCAGCGCAAAACTCGACTCGATCGAGGCGATGCCGTCGAGCCGGGTCAGCTTGTTCTTCAGGAACGCCTCATAGGACGACAGATCCGCGGCGACCACGCGGAGCAGATAATCGCGGTTGCCGGTCATCAGATAGCACTCCAGCACCTCGTCCCATTTCGAGATCGCCTTGGCGAAGCGATTGAGGTCTTCCTCCTTCTGCCGCGCCAGCTTGATCGAGATGAAGACGCTGACATGCAGGCCGAGCGATTTCTGGTCGACGGTAGCGATATAGCGGGTGATGACGCCGCGCTCTTCCAGGAGCTTGACCCGGCGATGGCATGGCGACACCGACAGGCCGACCTGGTCGGCGAGTTGCTGCATGGTGGTGCGGCTGTCGGTCTGCAGAATGGCGAGGATCTTGCGGTCGATGGCATCCAGTGTGTGCATTGGGATAAACCCGGTCTAGAGGGCGTCAGATTGGGATTTTATCCCAATAATGCCGGGTATGTCGCGAGAATTTGAGATTTCTGCCGGCGGCCGAGGCGTTAACATTCCCGGATAATTCACTGAGCGGGGAATACCGCCATGCCGATCGAACCCGCACGTCTCGAATTGCTGTCCGCGCTGGCCCGCAAGGTGCTGTGGCTGTCGTCGTGGACCATCCATCACGCCAATCACATCAGGCCCAATGCCGACGGGTTGAAGGTGGGCGGCCACCAGGCTTCCTCGGCTTCGCTCGCCACCATCATGTCGGCGCTGTATTTCTCGGTGCTGAAGCCGGAGGATCGCGTCGCGGTGAAGCCGCATGCGAGCCCGGTGTTCCACGCCATCCAGTATCTGTTCGGCCGGCAGACCTGCGACAAACTGGAAAATTTCCGCGGTTTCAAGGGCGCTCAGTCCTATCCGTCGCGCACCAAGGATACCGACGACGTGGATTTTTCCACTGGATCGGTCGGCCTCGGCGTAGCGCAGACGCTGTTCTCCTCGCTGGTGCAGGATTACGTCAAGGCGCATGGCTGGATGAAGGACCGCCCGGAGGGGCGGATGATTGCGCTGGTCGGCGACGCCGAGATGGACGAGGGCAACATCTTCGAGGCGCTGCTCGAGGGCTGGAAGCACGGGCTGCGCAACACCTGGTGGGTGGTCGATTATAACCGACAGAGCCTCGATGCCGTCGTGCGCGAAGGGCTGTGGGAAAAATTCGAATCCATGTTCCGCAATTTCGGCTGGGACGTGGTGATTGTGAAATACGGAAGGCTGATGCAGGCGGCGTTCGCCGAACCCGGCGGCGAGGCGCTCAAGCGCTGGATCGACGCCTGCCCGAACGCGATGTATGCGGCGTTGTGTTTCCAGGGCGGCGCGGCATTCCGCAAGCATCTCGAGGACGAGATCGGCGATCAGGGCGCGGTGTCGCAACTGATCGGGCGGCGCAGCGACGACGAGCTGCTGGCGCTGATGTCCAATCTCGGCGGACACGACATGGCCAGCATGGTCGAGGCCTTCGAGGCGATCGATCACGATCGCCCGGTCTGCTTCATCGCCTACACCATCAAGGGCATCGGCCTGCCGTTCCAGGGCCACAAGGACAACCATGCCGGGCTGATGACGGTCGCGCAGATGGAGAAGTGGCGCGCGGCGCAGAACATCCGCACCGGTCATGAATGGGACAAGTTCGAAGGGCTTTCACAAGCCCCTGCGAAGCTGAAGGCGTTTCTGGCGGATGCGCCGTTCAACCGCGACGGCCGCCGCCGGCTGACCGCGCCCGCAATCGATGTACCCGAGCGGCTTTCATTCAAGCCGTCGCCTGTGATGTCGACGCAGCAGGGCTTTGGGCTGGTGCTCAACGAGCTGGCGCGCGGCGACAGCGAACTCGCCTCGCGCATCGTCACCGCGTCGCCCGACGTGACGGTTTCGACCAACCTCGGCGCCTGGGTCAACCGGCGCGGACTGTTCGCGCGTGCCGAGAAGGCCGATTTGTTCCGCAGCGAGAAGATACCCTCGACCTTCAACTGGGAGTTTTCGCCCAAGGGGCAGCACATCGAACTCGGCATCGCCGAGATGAACCTGTTCATCCTGATGTCGGCGCTGGGGTTGTCGCACCAGATCAACGGCGAGCGGCTGCTGCCGGTCGCCACCTTGTACGATCCCTTCATCCAGCGCGGCCTCGATGCCTTGAACTACGCCTGCTATCAGGACGCGCGGTTCATGGTGGCGGCGACGCCGTCGGGCATTACCTTGGCGCCGGAGGGCGGCGCGCATCAGTCGATCGCCACGCCCCTGATCGGCATGGCGCAGGATGGGCTGGCCTCGTTCGAGCCCGCCTTTGTCGATGAACTCTCCGTGATCATGGGCTGGGGCTTTCGGCACATGCAGCGCGAAGGCGGTGAGGGCGGTTCGGTATATTTGCGGCTTTCGACCCGCACCCTCGACCAGCCGCAGCGGATCATGACGCCCGACTTGCAGAAAGGCATCACCGACGGCGCCTATTGGCTGCGCAAGCCTGGCGAGAACTGTGAAGCGGTGATCGCCTATACCGGCGCGGTGGCGCCGGAGGCAATCGAGGCGGTCGGGCTATCGGGCGAAAGCCGCAGGGATGTCGGGCTGCTCGCGGTCACTTCGGCGGACCGGCTGCATGCCGGCTGGACCGCCGCGCGCCAACTGCGCCGCGACCGCCGTGGCATGCAGTATCTCAGCCATGTCGAACAATTGCTGGCGCCGCTACCGCGCGATTGCGGCATCGTCACCGTGATCGACGGCCATCCGGCGGCGCTCGGCTGGCTCGGCAGCGTGCGCGGCCACCGGGTCGAGGCGCTCGGCGTCGAGCAGTTCGGCCAGACCGGCAACATCGGCGATCTCTATCGCCATCACGGCATCGACGCCAACGCCATCATCGATGCGGCGGAAAGCCTCACGGTGGGCGCGCCGGTGCGGCATCGCAAGATGGTGGTCTAGCCCGTCGCCCCCGCGAACGCCGGGGTCTACCTTACTTTGCATGGGGTTGTTTTCGCGATTTTTGGTCCAGGCCCTGCCGTGCACCGCCGAAGGGACGCTACGCCGGGTTTGGGACACGAGATCGTTCCGCGCGCGCACCGCAACGCGGCATTCCGCATATGGCGGGTTCAATTCCCCCGGCTTTCGTGCAAGGATGCCTGCCGAACGCTCCGTTCCCCCTCCATTTGTTCCGAAATAAAGAGGTTTACGATGGTCAACCGCATGCAATTCTACATCGATGGCGCCTGGGTCGATCCCGTCGTCAAGAAGTCCACGCCCGTCGTCAACCCGGCGACCGAGGAGGCGATGTATGAGGTTGCGCTCGGCTCCAAGGCCGATGTCGACAAGGCGGTGGCCGCCGCCAGGCGCGCCTTCGAGACCTATTCGCGCACCAGCCGCGAGGAGCGCGTCGCGCTGCTCACCAAAATCGTGGAAGTCTACAAGACCCGCATGAAGGACATCGGCGCCGCCGTTTCCGACGAGATGGGCGCGCCGCTGCCGATGGCGGAGAGGCTGCAGGCCGGCGCCGGCCTTGGCCACATCGCCTCCACGCTGGAAGTGCTCAAGAACTACCCCTTCGAGGAGCCGATGGGCTCCGCCATGGTGGTGCGCGAACCCGTCGGCGTCATCGGCATGATCACGCCGTGGAACTGGCCGCTGAACCAGATCGCCTGCAAGGTCGCGCCTGCGCTCGCCGCCGGCTGCACCATGATCCTGAAGCCGAGCGAGTTCACCCCGTCGTCGGCGCTGATCTTCGCGGAAATCCTCCATGAAGCCGGCGTGCCGAAGGGCGTGTTCAACCTGATCAACGGCCTCGGCCCCGAAGTCGGCGCCGCCATGAGCGAGCATCCGGATATCGACATGATCTCGTTCACCGGCTCGACCCGCGCCGGCGTCGATGTCGCCAAGCGCGCCGCGCCGACCGTGAAGCGCGTCAGCCAGGAACTGGGCGGCAAGTCGCCGAACGTCATCCTCGAGGGCGCCGATCTCGCCAAGGCCGTCACCGGCGGCGTGATGCACATGTTCAACAACTCCGGGCAGTCCTGCAACGCGCCGTCCCGGATGATCGTGCCGCTGTCGAAGATGAAGGAAGTCGCCGCCATCGCCAAGGCCGTGGCCGACAAGACCAAGGCAGGCGATCCCCGCGCCGAAGGCACCACCATCGGCCCGGTCGTGTCCCGTATCCAGTGGGACAAGATCCAGAAGCTGATCCAGAAGGGCATCGAGGAAGGCGCTACCCTGGTTGCCGGCGGACCCGGCCTGCCGGAAGGCGTCAACAAGGGCTTCTATGTGCGCCCGACCATCTTCGCCGACGTCACCAACGACATGACGATTGCGCGCGAGGAGATCTTCGGACCGGTGCTGACCATTCTCGGCGCCAAGGACGAGGAAGACGCGGTCAAGATCGCCAACGACACGCCGTATGGTCTGGCCGGTTACGTCTCCGCCGATACCGTGGAGAGCGCCCGCCGGGTTGGCCGCCGCATCCGCGCCGGTAACGTCAACCTGCAGGGCGTGCCGAACGAACGCACCGCGCCGTTCGGCGGCTACAAGCAGTCCGGCAACGGCCGCGAGTGGGGCAAATACGGCCTGGAAGAATATCTCGAGGTCAAGGCAGTCGCCGGCTACAACGCCGCGTAAGTTTTCACGCGAGACGAGATTGCAGCGCCGGGGCGGATCATTCCGCTCCGGCGTTTTTGCGTTTAGGATCGCGAGCGCGAACGCGCGGCGGGGGTGGGGTGATAGTCTCTCGTTTCGAACAGTGTCCTAGTTGAGAGATCACCCCACCCCGTCTCGCATTTCGCTGCGCTCCATGCGAGCCGACCCTCCCCCTCCAGGGGAGGGTAAAGAAATCGGTGCGCGAAGAAGCTTATCCCCCCGGCGCGCCCTGCGTGTTGACGTACAGCGCGTAGATCGACTGGCTCGCGGCCATGAACAGCCGGTTGCGCTTCAGGCCGCCGAAGCAGAGGTTGGCGCAACGCTCGGGCAGGGCGATGCGGCCGATCATTT
Organism: Bradyrhizobium sp.; assembly: GCA_049286845.1. Classification (GTDB taxonomy): domain Bacteria; phylum Pseudomonadota; class Alphaproteobacteria; order Rhizobiales; family Xanthobacteraceae; genus Bradyrhizobium. The sequence goes on along the minus strand of JBAQER010000468.1, from coordinate 4,803 downwards.
TGGCGTCGGGGGCGAAGACCACGACGCCGTCGAGTTCGGGATCGCCCATGCCCCAGCCGCACCACAGATTGCCGTCGATGTCGGCGCGCATGCCGTCGGGCGTGCCGGGCCCGGCGTCGACGAACACGCGCTTGTTGGAAATCTTGTCGCCGCCGGCTGAAACGTCGTAGGCCAGAATCTTGCGGGTAGGCACGCCGCGCGATTCAATGATGTAGAGAATTTTTTCGTCCGGCGAGAAGCACAGCCCGTTGGGCCCCAAAATGCCTTCGGCGACGATGCTGACCTTTCCGGTGGCGCCGTCGATCCGGTAGACGTTCATGTCCAGCTCGGGCTCGGCCTTGTAGCCTTCGTAATTGCCGAGCAGCCCGAACACCGGATCGGTGAACCAGATCGATCCGTCGGATTTCACGATCACGTCGTTCGGCGAGTTCAGCCGCTTGCCGTCAAAGGAGTCCATCAGAACGGTGATGGAGCCGTCATATTCGGTGCGGGTGACGCGCCGGCCGCCGTGTTCGCAAGTAACCAGGCGGCCCTGGCGGTCGCGCGTGTTGCCGTTGGCGAAGTTCGACGGCTTGCGGAAGATCGAGACCGCGCCGGTTTCTTCTTCCCACTTGATGATGCGCTGGTTGGGAATGTCGCTGCACAAGAGATAGCGGCCGTCGCCGAACCACACCGGGCCCTCGGCCCAGCGCAATCCCGTGGTCAGCCGCTCCACCGCCGACAGTTTCAGCCAGTATTTTTCGAAGCGGGGATCGAGCGCGTGAATCGCGGGATCGGGATAATGCGTCGCCGGCTGCCAGCCGGCTCGGGGGGGTGCCTCGGACATTTGCTGTTCTCGTTGTTGCGTTTCCTCGCGTTCTGGTTTGCTATCATTGTCAGTCAACGACCGCAAATCGGCCGCAGCATAGAGGGAATGAAATGCCACGGATATTGATGACCGGCGCCGCCGGCGGGATCGGCACCAGCCTTCGCAAGTTGCTGCCGCCGATCTATCCGGATCTGTTGCTGAGCGACCTCAAGACGCCCGCCGATCTCGGCGCAAGCGAAAAATTCAGGGCGGCCGACTTGTCCGACCTCGCGCAGGTCGAGGCGATCTGCGAAGGCGTCGACGGCATCCTGCACTTCGGCGGCTTTTCGGTCGAAGGACCCTGGGACGACATCCTGCAGTCCAACATCATCGGCTGCTACAATCTGTTCGAGGCGGCGCGGAAAAAGGGCGTCAAGCGCATTGTGTTCGCGTCGTCGAACCATGCGGTGGGTTTCTATCCGCGCCATCACCGCATCGGCACCGACGTGACGGCGCGGCCGGACAGCCGCTACGGCGTCAGCAAGGTCTTTGGCGAGGCGGTGGGTGCGCTCTATGCCGACAAGCACGGAATCGGCGTGACGTGCCTGCGGATCGGCAATTTCGGCGACAAGCCGCTCGATCACCGCCGGCTCTCGATCTGGCTCAAGCCGGAAGATCTGGTGCAACTATGCCGGATCGGGCTCGACCATCCCGATATCCATTTCGAGATCTTCTACGGCGCGTCCTGGAACGAGCGCGCGTGGTGGGACAATCACCGCGCTTACGATCTCGGCTATCGTCCGACCGGCCGGGCTGAAGATCATCGCGAGCACGCGATGGCCGAGCAGGCGAAGCTTCCGCCCGATCCGGTCAGCGACTTCTACCAGGGCGGCGCATTCTGCGGCATGGAGTTTAGCGGCGACAAGAGCCGGATCGTCGACTGGAAATAGCTACCGCTCGCCCTCGTCCTTGGCGATGCGCCCGAGATAATCCGACTTGCTCAATTGCATGTGATCGACGCAGAGCTGCGCGAACGCCCAGTTGTCGCGTCCCTTGAGCAGTTCGATCATCAGTTCGTGCTGGCGCCGTGACTGCGCCAGCCCTTCTCTGTCGGCGAGGTTCTTCGCCCGCATCGGCAGGGTCAGGTTCATGTAGTCCTGCAGCGAGCGCACCAGATAGGGATTGCCGCAGGCGGAGAACAGCGCGACGTGAAACGCGTCGTTGGCCTCATGAATGCCGCGCAGATCCTGCGCGTCGGCCCTGGCGCAATATTGCCGCTGCAGCTCGGTCAGTTGTTCGATCAGGCTCGAGGGCGCGGGCAGGGCGATCATCAACGCCGCCTGCCGCGTCAGCATTTCCCGTACCTCGTAGATTTTCCGGACCTCTTCGCTTGAATAGAACCGCACCGTGGCGCCGATGTTCTTTTCGCGCAGCACGATGCCCTGACGCTCGAGCTGAAACAGCGCCTGGCGCACGAAATGCCGGCTGGCGCCGTAGCGCGCCATCAGCGTGTCCTCGACCAGCCGCACGCCGGGCGCGAAACGGCCGAAGATGATGTCCTCCTCCAGCCGGCGGATGACTTCGGCCTGTTCTTCCTCGCGCGAGAGGGAGGATAGTTCCGGTGATGCAGCCTGTGCTTTCATGGGCGCTCGCTTCGGATCATCCCAGAAGTCAGCACGGCACGGCGCCAATTGTCAATAATGAGGCGGCGCCCCTTCGGGTTTCAGGGAATTGCTGGCTCTGATTATCAAATATTGACAATAATTCTGCGGACTTCATAAGTGAGCGAGCAACAGGGAATGAACACGATGGCGGACGGGCTGCGCAAGGGTTTGACCAGTTACGGCGACGCCGGGTTTTCGTTGTTTCTGCGCAAGGCTTTCATCAAGGCGATGGGCTATTCCGACGATGCGCTCAACCGCCCGATCGTCGGCATCACCAACACCTACAGCGACTACAATCCCTGCCACGGCAACGTCCCCCAGATCATCGAGGCGGTGAAGCGCGGCGTGATGCTGTCGGGCGCGATGCCGATGGTGTTTCCGACCATCTCGATCGCCGAGAGTTTTGCGCATCCGACCTCGATGTATCTGCGCAACCTGATGGCGATGGATACCGAGGAGATGATCCGGGCGCAGCCGATGGATGCCGTCGTGGTGATCGGCGGCTGCGACAAGACCCTGCCGGCGCAGATCATGGCCGCGGTCTCAGCCGATCTGCCGACGGTGGTGATCCCGGTCGGACCGATGGTGGTCGGCCATCACAAGGGCGAGGTGCTGGGCGCCTGCACCGATTGCCGCAGGCTGTGGGCAAAACACCGCGCCGGCGAAATCGACGAGGTGGAAATCGAGGCGGTCAACGGCCGGCTCGCGCCTTCCGTCGGAACCTGCATGGTGATGGGCACTGCCTCCACCATGGCCTGCATCACCGAAGCCCTCGGCCTGTCGCTGCCGATGAGCGCGACGATCCCGGCGCCGCATGCCGAGCGCTTCCGTTCCGCCGAAGCCAGCGGCAGGGTAGCCGCCGAAATGGCAAAGACCAAGGGGCCAAAGCCGAGCGAATTGCTGACGGCCGCATCGTTCAGAAATGCGCAAGTGGTGCTGCAGGCGATCGGCGGTTCGACCAACGGGCTCATTCATCTCACCGCGATCGCCAACCGCACCTCGCATCGCATCGATCTCGAAGCCTTCGACAAGCTCGGCCGCGCGGTGCCGGTGCTGATCGACCTGAAGCCGTCGGGCGAGCATTATATGGAGCATTTCCATCATGCCGGCGGCCTGCCGAAACTGATGGCGCAGCTCGGCGATCTCATCGACCTCGACGCCAGGACCATCACCGGCGCTACCTTGCGCGATGTCGTCGCCGGCGCCGAAGACGTGCCGGGGCAGGACGCCATTCGTCCGCGCAACAACCCGATCAAGCCGGAGGGTGCGATGGCGGTGCTGCACGGCAATCTCGCGCCGCGCGGCGCCGTGATCAAGCATTCCGCCGCGAGCCCGAAACTGCTGCAGCACACCGGCCGCGCCGTGGTTTTCGAATCCGTCGAGGACATGACGCTACGGGTTGACGATCCCGCGCTCGACGTCAACGCCGACGACGTGCTGGTGCTGCGCAACGCTGGCCCCAAGGGCGCGCCGGGTATGCCCGAAGCGGGCTACCTGCCGATTCCCAGAAAGCTCGCGCGCGGCGGCGTCAAGGACATGGTGCGGATCTCGGACGCGCGGATGAGCGGCACCGCGTTCGGCACCATCGTGCTGCACATCACGCCGGAGTCCGCGGTCGGCGGTCCGCTGGCGCTGGTGAGGAACGGCGACATGATCCGGCTCGATGTCGCCAAACGCCGCATCGATCTTTTGGTCGATGCCGCCGAACTCGACAAGCGCCGCGCGGCGCTGGCGCTCCCGGCGACGCCGGACTGGGCGAAGCGCGGCTACGCTCATCTGTTCAACGAAACCATCCTGCAGGCCGACGAAGGCTGCGATTTCGATTTCATGCGCGGTGGGGGCAAGGAGTAGGGGCGCCTCTGGTCGTCATGCCCCGCGAAAGCGGGGCATCCAGCAATCCGCGGCGGTGAATTGAACCGATAAGCCGCGGCGTACTGGATCATCCGCTTTCGCGGATGATGACAGCTCATACTTCCTCGAGCGTCCACGCCTCGCCGGCTCGCGCAAACCTGAACGGTGTGCCGTGGTGGTTGGTGAACCAGCTGTAGCACAAGGCTTCCGACATCGACTGCATCACGGCGTCGTGGCTGACGAACAGGACCGTGGCGCGCGGATCACGGTCGAGCCATTGGCCGACGCAGGCCAGCGAACGCGCCGAGACCGAGGGCCAAGGCTCGCCATCTGCAGGCAGGATGGTCGCCAGCGATTCCGCCTCCGTAATGCCGTGCGCGTCCATCACTTCGGCGATCGAACGTCCTTCGAAATTGCCGAAATTGCATTCGATCAGACCGGCGTCGACCGAGACCGGCATGCCGCAAGCCGAGGCGATGATTTCGGCGGTCTTCACTGCAC
>JBAQER010000467.1:0-4884 GCA_049286845.1 Bradyrhizobium sp. | reverse complement strand
GGATATCGTAGAGTCCCATGCCGCTCAGCAGCGCGAGCGCCAGGAAGCCCGCCGCCAGCGCCAGCGACACCCGGTTCGAAATCGTCATGGTGAAGAGATCGCTCGCCGCCGCGAACGCCATCAGGGCCGGAAACAGCGAGAGGCGGACGATGTCGAGGATCATGGGACTATGCAGCCCGTATGGCTGACGCGAGGTCGGAGCATCGCCCGATTCTAGCGGCCAGAGATGAACAATCGGGAAACAGCAGGACGTCTCACCAGATGCTGGCGATCCGGGAGCCGAGGGCGAGAAGCGCCAGCGCCAGCGCCAGGCACACCAGTTCCACCGGCCGCTTGTCGCGGCTGCCGGCCGGCGGGGATGCGGTTGTGGCTGCGGCAGAGGCTGTCGCCGGTTTACGCATGTTTACCTTACGCCAACGCCAGACTTCAAAAAACAGCAAAGGCCCCGGGATTGCCGGGGCCTCTGACGCTTCCCGTAACAGCCGCTTATTTCAGCGAGTTGTTGATCGAGGTGAACTTGGTGTTCAGGTTGGTGCCGAGGCCGTTCACCACAGCGATGATGGCGAGCGAAATGCCGGCTGCAATCAGGCCGTATTCGATGGCGGTGGCGCCGGACTCGTCCTTCACGAAACGCGCAATCAGGTTCTTCATAGCAAACTCCATGTGTACACGTGGCTGGTCGACTTAAGTTTGGTCTCGCCGGCGTTCTCAGCACCGTGACCATGGCGTCACCCTAGGGTCGGGAAATTGCAGCGCAGTTAATTCGGTCGCGCAAACACGGTTCGAAGGCGCTGTTCTTGAGCAGAGTAAACGCGCAATTAAGGACCTTCGAACAATTCGATGCTTTTCCGGACCGCCCAAATATAGAGAGCCCGCGGCCGGCGGGCGGGATTCATGGCTCCTTAAGCACGAGCGGGTACCCCTTGAAGGACCCGATCGGATGAGGTTGCGATGTCGAATTTGCCCATGGAAGTCGTCGAGATGCTCGGCCAGACGATCGCCAAGGTGGTGCCCGTCACGATCGTGCTGGCGCTGGTGTTCTCGGTGCTGACCCATTTCTGGGCCTGCAATCCCGGAACGCCATGGTGGCGCAAGCGGGAGCTCGTCACCGACATTGTTTACTGGTTCTTCGTGCCCTTGTTCGGGCGCGTGCTGCGGATCGGGCTCCTGGTGCTCGGCGCCGGCGTCGTCTTCAACATCCATGACGCCGATGCGCTGATCGCCTTTTACGACAATGGCCACGGCCCGCTGTCCGAACTGCCGCTGTGGTCCCAGGCGGTGCTGTTCCTGGTGCTGTCGGACTTCATGCTGTACTGGCTGCACCGGATGTTCCACGGCGGCGGCTTCTGGAAATATCACGCCGTCCATCATTCCTCCGAGGATCTGGACTGGATCTCGGCGGCGCGCTTTCACCCCGTCAACCTGTTCCTCGGAACCATCATCGTCGACGTCATCCTGCTGATGGCGGGGATTTCGCCGAATGTCATGCTCTGGGTCGGGCCCTTCAACATGTTCCACTCGGCGTTCGTCCACGCCAATCTGAGCTGGACGCTCGGCCCGTTCAGATACGTGCTGGCCACCCCGGTTTTCCACCGCTGGCATCACACCGCGCTCGAAGTGGGCGGCAATACCAACTTCGCCGGTACCTTTCCGCTCTGGGACGTCCTGTTCGGGACCTACCGGATGCCGGAAAACAAGCTGCCCGATCATTATGGCGTCGACGACCAGGCCACGTTTCCCCAGGAGATTGCCGGGCAACTGGCCTATCCGTTCCGGCACTAACCAGAGCGTTTTCAAGCGAAGTGGGTACCGGTTCGGGTGAAGAAAACGCGTCAAGACAAAAAGATAGAGCCCCGTTCCGATTCAATCGGAACGGAAAAGCCTCCAGGCCGCGAGGCGCGGGTTTCGAAAGACCGTTTGCACTTCGTTCACACATTGAGGTCAGATTTGCCCGGTCGGGCGCCGGTTCCGCTGCGTATCGCTTTTGCCGGCTAGTCAACGTCCCGGGGTAGAGTATGTCTGTGAGTTTCCTGCGTATCCGCGCTCGCGCGCCCTTTTCATTCCGCTCGCTCGCGATTGGAATCCTGCTGTGGCCGGCGGCGGCGCTGGCCGCGCCGGTGGCCGACACCATCGCGGTCAACGTCGATCAGGCGAAGCTCGTCAAGCTTCCCGGCAAGGTCGCCACCATCGTGGTCGGAAACCCGCTGATTGCCGACGTAACCCTGCAGAGCGGCGGCATCATCGTCGTCACCGGCAAGGGCTACGGCGCCACCAACTTCGTTGCGATGGATCGCGCCGGCGATATCGTGGTCGATCGGGTCATCCAGGTCGAAGGCCCCACCGACCAGCTCATCACCATCTATCGCGGCGTCGAACGCGAGTCCTATAGCTGCATGCCGGTCTGCCAGCGCCGGGTTACGCTCGGCGACGGCGCGGCCTACTTCAAGACCGCGATCGATCAGGCCGGCACGCTCAGCAGCCAGGCCAGCGGCAGCGCCGCTGCGGCGGGCAAAGCCCAGAACTGAGCCGTCCGCGCCGGACCGGCATTGCCGCCTGTGCAGGGCCCGGCATAGCGCCGACGGCGCCTGACAGGGCGATCCCGCGAATCGATGCCGCGCGCCATGCCCAAATCGGTTAATGCCGGGTTAACGAAGCGGGCCGGCGCGCTTCGATCCGGCGAAACACTTCAACAATCACTTTCCGGTACATCTCGCGGGCGGAAAAATCGCTGCCGCTTGTCTTGAGGATTGCCCGATGTCGTCGCCCGCTGCCGCAACGGCCACCGCCAGAAACACCCTGCGCCGGTTTCGCCGCAACCGCCGGGGGTCGGCCGCCGTCGAGTTCGCGCTCGTCGCGCCGGTGTTCTTCGCGCTGCTGTTCGCCATCATCGAGACCGCGATCATATTCTTCGCGAGCCAGGTGCTCGAGACCATCACGCAGGACTCCGCGCGCATGATCATGACCGGTCAGGCGCAGACCGCCTCCTATACCGAGGCGCAGTTCAAGACCTATCTCTGCGGAAAAATCCCCGCGCTGTTCAACTGCGCCGACCTCTATGTCGACGTGAAGAGCTATTCCGGCTTCTCCAGCGTGGTGATCACCGACCCGATCGACGCCGGCAAGAACTTCGTGCCCAACATGAGTTACATCCCCGGCAAAGCCGGCGACATCGTCGTGGTTCGGGTGTTCTACCAGTGGCCGCTGTTCGTCACCGGGCTCGGCTACAACATCGCGAACCTCACCGGCAGCAAGCGGCTGTTGAGCGCGACGGCCGCATTCCGCAACGAGCCCTTCTGAGATGGCGCCATGAAAACGATGTCGATGTCCCTGATCTGGCTTCGCATGCGGTGCTCCGCCGCCGCGATGCTGGCCGATTGCCGCGGTATAGCTGCGACCGAATTCGCCGTGATCGTGCCGATCATGCTGGTGATGTTTTTCGGCACCGTCGAATTCTCCTCCGCCGTGGCGGTCGACCGCAAGGTGACGCTGATGGCGCGCACGCTGTCCGACCTGACCTCGCAATCGACGTCGGTCACCGACAGCGACCTGACCAATTTCTTTGCCGCCAGCGCGGGCATCATGACGCCCTATTCGGCGACGCCGACGCAATCCACGATTACCGAATTGTACGTCGACCCCTCGACGCTGGCGGCGCGGGTGCAATGGAGCCAGGGAAACTCGGCGCGGGCGGCGGGCACGACGGTGACGATCCCGACCGCGCTCAAGGTTGGCGGGACCTATCTGATCTTCAGCGAGGTCAGCTACAAGTACGTGCCGGCGGTCGGCTATGTGCTGGCGCCGGCCGGGATCAATCTGAGCGATGTTTCCTACACCCGTCCGCGGCAATCGAGCTGCGTGATGTACAAGACCACGGCGTGCACGACGCTGTAAGCGCGGAAGCGGCGCGGCGCGGCAAGATATCCGCCGCCGTCGATGCAAAATTAGTCGATAAAAAATAAAAAGGCCGCGCAGCGAGCGCGGCCTTTCACATTAGTCACATCGGATTTTCCCGGCGTACCGGAAAGAATCCGTTAGCCTGCGGCGCGCAGATTGTCGGCCGAAGACTTGCCAGAGCGGCGATCGGCCACGATCTCGTAGGAGATCTTCTGGCCTTCACGCAGCGTTCCAAGGCCGGCGCGCTCTACGGCGCTGATGTGCACAAACACGTCGTTGCCACCGTCATCCGGTTGAATGAAGCCGAAGCCCTTGGTCGCGTTAAACCACTTCACGGTTCCCATGCTCACGGGGGTAGTCCCTTCTCAAGATAGATATAGTAAAGCCGACTTTCGTCAGGCTGGTGAGATCGAATTTTTGGAAGGGTCGTCAGCGTCTAAACCGGCTGTACCGGTGGATAGCTAATGTCGTCCGGCCGAAAATCGATCAGTTATAATATTCCAAAATAGCCCCCAAAACAATCCTGAGGTGCACGATTTTTTGATCGCGCGCCCCGGATAGCAATTGGAGCTATTGCCCGCGCACCGCCATGATTTCGTCACGCGGTGCTCGCGATTGGACCGGAGCGCGTCATCCTGGCGCGAACCGGTACCCAAATGCGCTAGCGGCGGCGGAATTGACCGCGCGGCGGTGCACCGCGCGGGGCTCCGCCACCCGGACGCTCGTCCTTGTGGCGGAAGATCAGCCGGCCCTTTTCCAGGTCGTAGGGCGACATCTCGATCGTCACCCGATCGCCCGCCAGCGTCTTGAGGCGGTTCTTCTTCATCTTGCCGGCGGTGTAGGCGACGATCTCGTGTCCGGCGTCGAGCTGCACGCGATAGCGGGCGTCGGGGAGGATTTCGGTCACCAGTCCTTCGAACTGGATCAGCTCTTCTTTAGCCATGGTTGTCTCCAGATCGATCGACGGTTAGCGCGGTCGTTGGGTACGGT
>JBAQER010000466.1:0-3565 GCA_049286845.1 Bradyrhizobium sp. | reverse complement strand
CACGTACCGAGCCGCACAAAGACTGCGGCATCTGTGGCGATCGGATTCCGCCCGAGGGCCAATAACAAGCGGAAAAGCCGTCATCGAAGCAAAGTCGGCGAGCGCTAAGAAGCCGACCACTGCCAGGTCGCAGTGCTCAGTTTGTCGGCCAATTGACGTGCATGATGTAAAGCTGCGGTGCGGCCCAACCTTTGATCTTGCCGTCAGTGATGGCCATCTGCCCGGCAACGAAATCAACCGGCCTGAGGTTTGGCGAAGGCACGAAGGGGCAGCCGTTCTTTTGCGCGATGCCATTCGCAATTTCCATGTTCAGAAGTCATTGGCGACAACCGGCGACCGGCACAAGAACATACCTGGTTCAGCGCCATGGGTCGCCGTTGAAACTAGGAGTGCGGCTCCGGCAATCAGCGTAGAAAGCCCCCTCCCTCGCCTCCCTTGTGACAGCCCGCCGAGATGGTTGATTATGTCTAGAGAGCCGCTCGGCTGCCTGCTTATCTGTAGAAGCATCATCGGAGAACCCGTTTGCTGAACTTTGATCCTTCGTGGCGCCTGAGGCCTCCTGGCAAGATCGCCCGCGGCGTCATCCCCGATCTTGTTGTGCTGATCAAGCGTGTTGCCGGCCAGCACGGCAACCGGCAGCATATCATCGAGCATTATAAACGCTACTTCGCCGATGCGGCGGGGCGGCCACATCACTATAGCTCCTCGCTGAGCTGGGCTGAAAGCGACCTCGACGATTACATGCGCGAGGCCGGCGAGAACGCCCCAATGTTTATCGAGGCATTTTTTGACGCCGGACAAGCCCTTAAGAACCAAAATGAGGAATTTGTCGTCCCTGACGTCACCATGATCAATCACGTGCTCAGCAGCAACAATGCGGGCTATGAACTTAGCCCGCCGAATTTGATTGCCCGAAACGCCCCAGCTTCAATCTCGCTCGAAGAGTTGCCGCCCTCATTGGATGCGCAAGCGCATGAGAGGATACAGCGATCCTGGAAGAAGGCAGGGGACTACCTGACGGCCGGCGAGAACCGCCAAGCGGTTCAGGAAATCTTATGGCTGCTGGAAACCGTGTCGACGGTCTTTCAGGGCATTCCCCTCGGCGAATCGACCATTCAAGGCAAGTACTTCAACAAGATCGCCGACGAGCTGCGACAACACCGCAAGGGCCAGGTTGCCGAACAAGCCGTCACGTGGATGAAGACCTTGCACGGCTACCTATCATCTCCCACCGGCGGTGGTGTCCGCCATGGTGGCACGCTCAACGCCGATACTGAGATGTCCGCGCATGAGGCGCGGCTGTTCTGCAACTTGATCCGCAGCTATCTGAACTTCCTGCTGGACGAGTACGAGAGCCTGCAAGGCGGGGACCATCGCTAGGCAAGCTTTGTCTTTCGAGGAACATAGAGTTCGCTGATTTCCCGATCCGCAGGTACGATAGCAAGGCAGCCGATCGTCATCTCTAGCGACGGCTTGTCCCCCCAATCAGCACCACGAAACTTGCGGTCGCGCGTGGCGGAGTAAACGCGGGCACCTTTCTCGCGGAGATCCTGCAACAGCCCGTCCAGGTCCTTAGCAATGCCAAGGCGGCCGGAAGCCGGGAAATCATCCAGGTCCATCAGTTCTTGCACGTAGTCACAGAAGCTGGCCGCAACTTCCTTGGCGGGCTCTGCAAGCCCATCGAAAATGTCGAATGACATCGCGTTGACCGCATCGGCAAACCGCATCGCCTCAGCACCTGAGGCAAGCGCCTGCGCTTTGATCCGGACGTGGTCGGGATGCTTGTCGTCGAGGTTTTTCTGCTGCATGGCCTTCAAGTCTTCAAAAAACTTCAGCACACCCTCGATGAACTTGAGATCATCAAAGACATCGGGATTGTCATAGCCCAGTGCTCTGGCCAAAGCCCTGCGCGAGGTCACGTTGACGGCCTGACCAGCCTCGAAGCGCTGAACAGTCCTGATGGTCACACCGGCGTTTACGGCAAGGGCGTCCTGGGACAGGTGCTGAGTTTCGCGGACGCACTTGGCCCAGAAGCCAAGCAATTTGGGATCGAGAATTGTAAGGTTCATGTTGGGCTCCTTTGACCCGAAGCATAAGCCCTGCGAGGCTCGGTCGAACACGTCAGAATGCCGACAGTATGCCGACCACACCGGAATAATTGCCCTAACCATCGGCTAAGGGGCTGGAATTACATGCAATTCCGGCCGAGTCTGCCAGCAACGGTCATTGACCGGCCCGTTTAACGGCTTATCTTGAGCTTAGGATCGGGGACGCTCGGTCGGCGCAGGGCCTCGGTGAACATCGGGGCCCTTCGCATTCTACCCGCCGATGCGGCGGCATGCGCACAGCCTGAACGTTTTTTTAGGCCGATGCTGCTGAAAGTTGTGCCCGCCTCTTGACGGTCAGGGTAGAATCTCCCCGAGGAAGAAAAGAAGATGGCGAAAAGCGTAAAAGCCCTCATCAACCCGGCCATGCTGACATGGGCGCGGGAGCAAGCCGGGTACAGCTTGGCCGATGCCGCGCGCAAACTCCACATTGATGAGGCGCGCCTGGAGGCACTGGAGGCCGACCAGGAAACGCCGAGCTTCGCTAAGCTGCTGGACATGGCGGACCTGTATAAGCGCCCGGTTAGCCTGTTCTACCTCAAGAAGCCGCCAAAGGGCTGGCAGCCGATCCAGGATTTCCGGCGCCTGCCCGGCGCCGAGGGTGAATTCTCTCCGCAGCTGACCTATGCCATCCGTCAGGCGCGGGAACGCCGCGAAGTCGCCCTTGCCGTCAGGAACGATCTGAACGAGCCGGTGCGCGAGTTCACGCTGCGCGCGACCCTCGCCACCAATGTCGAGACGCTGGCCGCCCGCATCCGTGAGTTTCTGGAAGTCAGCGAAGCCAGCCAGCAGCGCTTCGCCAAAAAGGCTTTCGAGAGCTGGCGGGCCGCGATCGAGGCCAAGGATATTCTGGTCTTCGTGGTGCCGCGTCTCAAGATCAAGGAGATGCGCGGCACGGCCCTGGCCGAAACCACGCTGCCGGTGATCCTGGTCAACGGCAAGGATCGCGGTAACGGCCGCGTGTTCACGCTGCTGCATGAGTTCTGCCACCTGGCGCTACGCCAGAGCGCGGTGAGCAATGTCGGTGGCGATCGGAACGACGCGCCCAATCCCACCGTTGAAAAATTCTGCAACGCCGTGGCAGCTGCAGCGCTGATGCCCAGCGAATGGCTGCTGCGCGAACACCTGGTCGCAAGCAAGGGCGGCGTCAAGACATGGGACGATGATGAGCTGGATGCGCTTGCGCGCCGGTTTGGCGTCAGCCCCGAGGCGATCTTACGTCGCCTGCTGACGCTCGGCCGTACCACGCAGACATTTTATGATAGCAAGCGCGCCGTTTTTCAGAAGTTTTACGACGACCTGGAAGAGAAAAAAGAGAAGTCCACGGGCGGCCCGGAATATCACCTGGCTGTTTTGGGCCAGCTCGGCCGCACGTTCACGCAACTGATTTTTCAAGGTTATCACGATCGCTATTTCACGCTGCGCGATGTCGCAGGTCTTTTGAATATGAAGGTCACGAC
>JBAQER010000465.1:0-3894 GCA_049286845.1 Bradyrhizobium sp. | reverse complement strand
GGTATTGGCAGATTGCCCGCGCCGACTCCGAAAAGCCCGAGGTGCGCCGGTCGCGCTCGTTGTGGGACAAGAACCTGCCGAAGCTCGAAGAACACGGCGCCGATCTGACCGCGGCCGGCATCCGCCTCGGCTATGTCGACGGCCCCGAGGGCCAGTCTTTGCGGATGGTGGAGCGGCCGGTCGATCTCGGCATCGACGGCAAGTACCTGGTCAGCGTGGCCGGCGACGCCACCGAGATATTCGACGAAACGCGCAGCTTCGACTATTACCTCGGCGGCACCTTCGCGGCGTTGACGATCGTGCTGGTGCTGACCACCATCTTCCAGGTCCGCTTCGGGCTTGCGCCGCTGAAACGCATTTCGGAATCGATCGCCGATATCCGCTCCGGCCGCGCCGAACGGCTGGAAGGTGAATTCCCGGTCGAGATCGCGCCGCTGGCGCGGGAAACCAACGCACTGATCGACGCCAACCGGGAGATCGTCGAGCGCGCCCGCACCCATGTCGGCAATCTCGCGCACGCCATCAAGACTCCGCTGTCGGTGATCGTCAATGAAGCCTCCGCGCGCGGCGCCGATCCGTTTGCGGCCAAGGTGCTGGAACAGGCCGACGTGATGCGCGACCAGGTCGCGCACCATCTGGAGCGCGCCCGCATCGCCGCGCGCCTCACCGTGATCGGCACCGTCACCGAAGTTGCGCCCGCGATCGAGGCGTTGCGCCGGACCATGGAGAAGATCCACAGGGATCGCGGCATCGCCATCGGGATCAAGGCCGACGCCCAGGCGAAGTTTCGCGGCGAGCGGCAGGACCTCGAGGAGATGGCCGGAAATCTCGTCGACAACGCCTGCAAATGGGCGGTCTCGCAGGTCTCGATCGAGGTGCTGGTGGAACCGCCGGCGGAGCCCGGCGCCGGCCCGATGCTGCGGATCATCGTCGACGACGACGGGCGGGGGCTGTCGACGGCCGAGCGGGCGCAGGTCTCGCGCCGGGGCCAGCGGCTGGACGAATCCAAGCCGGGTTCGGGGCTGGGCCTGTCGATCGTGGTCGACCTCGCAGCCCTGTACGGCGGTAGTCTTTCCCTCGGCAACGCGCCGATCGGGGGCCTGCGGGCGGAACTGGTGCTGCCGGGGGTGTGAGCCTTGCCGGCCGCCCGAAGCCCGTGGTCCGATCGGGGGGGAGCTGCCGAGCGCCCGCCAATCCATCATTCCTAAACGCCTTCTTAACGCCGGGGCTTCTAAAATGACCGGCGGACGCGTTGTGCCGTCCGCACGTAACACGCATCCATACCGGACGCATGAGCCAGACATCGACAGAGCGGCTGAGGGACTATCTTGCGCAGCTTCCGCCGCAGGCGCAGGCGCTGCTGATGCGGGAGTTCGAGCGCGCCATCGAACGGGGCGAAGACACCGCGGTCGCGACCTTCGTGCTCGAACAATTGCGCAAGATCGTGCGCGGAACCGACGAGGAGGCGCGGCCGCGCACCGACGATCCGGCCCGCCTGGTGTTCCGCCCGCTCGAGCCGTTCCTGGTCGAAGGCAATTCTCCGGTGCGGCCGGGGCAGATCCGCCGCGCGTCGTTGCTGCCGGTATGGCAATGGCTGATCCGCGACGGCGCGCCCGATTCCGCGCGGGAATTCGAAGCCGCGCTGGCCCGGGTGCGGGAAGCCGGGACCTCGTCCGAACTCGAGCTGGCGATCCGCAAGTTCCAGCGCGCCGCGGCTGATGCGATTGTCAAGATCGCCACGCCGGTGCCCGGCGGCGACCAGCAGCGCGCGCTGGCCCGCGTCGGTCCGCCCAATGTGATCGAGGACTTGCTGCCGATCGGCTCGGTGCTGCAGGCCCGTGAAGCGCTGGATACCCTCAATGGCCGGCTACCCAGTTTCCTGCGGATATTCGCGGAGTCGCAAATCGCCTCGATCGGCGCGGCCCTCAACGTTCCGTCCCTGCAAACGCCGCAGTTGCTGCCGTTCGCACTGTCGATGGTGTTGCAGCGGCTGAGCGCGCCGTGGCAAATCATCCGCCTTGCCATCAAGATGGCCGCATCCGACGATGAAATCCGCGTTGCCGCCACGCCTTACGGTATTGCCGTCACTATGGCGCTGCACGACCTGTCGTTCCTCGCGGCTAGCCTGCGGACCGACATCAAGCGCGGCTATTTCGACACCGTTGCCGAGCAACTGAAGACCCTCCATGACGGCGTGCGCGGCTTGCGGACCGAACTCGACCTGCGCAACGACTCCTCCTGGGGCAGGCAATTGACGTCGATCCGGGCCGACATTTCCAACGCCCTGCAATCGGAAATCGACAGTGTGCCCGGCCGGGTCCGGCGTCTGCTGCGTCAGCGCCCCGACAAGGACATTCCTGCCGGCGCCAAGGTCGACGCCAGCGAAGTGGATGAAACCGCCGCATTGATCGATTTCGTCGCGGTGTGCCGCACCTATGCCAGTGAACTCGCGATCAACGAGGTCACGCTGCGGACCTATTCCGACCTGCAGCAATATGTCGAGAAGTCCACCGAGTCGCTGGTGCAGTCGCTGCGCGGCAGCGATACCAAGACGCTCGCCTACCGGCAGATGCAGGTCAAGGCGGCCATCCGCTTCTGCGAGGTGTTGTTCGGCCAGGATTATGCATCGCTGATGAGCAGGGCGGCCGAAAATGCGATGACCGGCGAACGCAAGCCGCAGCGCGCCAGTTAAAAAGATAGTGAAATACTTCAACTGCAATTTTTAGTTGACCAAACCCGATGCGGGACATACACGTTTTTGCCGGGCCCCATCACCAAGTCATTGAATTTCAGAAATGAACCCAGTCCTTTATTTCGTCGAATTGGATAATCGCATCATCTCCGCAACATATCGAAACCTGATGATCGGCGCCAAGGTCGTCCTGGTCGACAAGTCCAGCGACCAGCAGTTGCCAGATCCGGTCGCGACGGTCGCGTCACCGGTCCCCAACGGGATGCTGCGGATCAGGCTGCCGGGCACCGTCAAGCCGGGGGCCTATTATCTGAAGGCGCTGAACGGGCACGGCGCCGGTGTTGCGCAAAGCGTCGAGTTTTATGTCGGCTAACACTCGACTTTTTCGGGGTTTTCAGGACTTTCCGGTCATGCCGGCATATTGATAATTGTCAATTGCCCGGCTTGCCGCCCGTGGTGTAAAGCGGCGCATCGGCGTCTCGCCTCGAGCTTGGCGCTGTTCCACCGGAACCCGCCCTATGACGCTGTGGTTTGTGTTCGCGCTGATGACGGCCGCGGCGATCTTCGCCGTGCTCTGGCCGCTGAGCCGGACTGGCCGGCCGCAAAATGAAGGCAGCGAGGCTGCCGTCTACAAGGATCAGCTCGCCGAGATCGATCGCGACGTCGCCGCCGGGCTGATTGGCGTCACCGAAGCCGCCGCTGCACGCGTCGAGATCAGCCGCCGTCTGCTGGCGGCGGTGGATAGTCAGGAAGGTCTGCCGGCGGTATCGAACACCTGGTTGCGCCGCTCTGCGGCCATCGTGGCCCTGGTCGGGCTCCCGATCGTTGCGGTGGCGTTTTACCTCCCGCTTGGATCGCCCCGGCTCGGCGATTTTCCGCTCGCCCAGCGCACCCGCGCGCCCAATGTGGCGCAGCCGCTGGATAACCTGGTGGCACAGGTCGAGGCGCATCTGGAGAAGAATCCAACCGATGGCCGTGGCTGGAACGTGCTGGCGCCGGTGCTGTCGAGGCTCGGCCGCTACAATGAAGCGGTCCGCGCCTATCGCAATTCGATCACCTACAACGGCGACAGCCCCGAGCGCCGGGCCGATCTCGGCGAAGCCCTGGCCGCCGCGGCGAATGGTGTCGTCACCGCGGAGGCGAAGGCCGAATTCGAACGCGCCCTCGCGTTGAACGCCGACGAGGTCAAGGCGAGCTACTTC
>JBAQER010000464.1:0-1652 GCA_049286845.1 Bradyrhizobium sp. | reverse complement strand
CATCCGCAGTCCCTTGACGACCGTCTTGACCGTCTTCTTGCCGCCGCTTTCGGTGATTGCGTAAACGTTGCCGAGGCCGAAGGAGCCGACGAACAACGTGCCCTTGTCGCCCCAGGCCATCTGCCGCGCGGCCAGCACGCCGGATGCGTAGACTTCGATCTTGAAGCCCGCCGGCAGCTTGATCTTCTTCATCATCGCCGCGAGTTCGGCTTCCGATGCGCCGGTCGGCGGGCCCGAAGGCGGCGCGAGGCCCCTCTGGGCTTCGTTTTCATCACCGAGGAACCAGTCATCCGGCGGATGGGTCCAGAATTCCTTGGTGCCGGATTCGTATTTTTTCAACGGTTTTTGCTGCGCGGTAGCCTGACTGGCCCCCGCGACAACCAGGATTGCTGCGAGCGCAAAGATAGATCGATTGAAAGCCGATTTCATCGCGTCACTCCCTATGCAGCCGGTGCGGCCGCGTATGTTATTTATTTTGAGCGTCCCAGAGACGAACTTTGCTTTGGTCTGGTGAGATGGATCAGACACGGAAAATGTTAGCACATCCTCCGCGGGTGAGAAGCGCGCGTTGGGCTACTCAGCCAGACGAAAACAAATTGAAAAGAAATTTTGTTAGGTTGGGCGGGATGGAGGGAGCCGGAGTCGGATCACGCTGCATTGCGGCATGTCCCATCGCGCCGTGAGGCATGCTCATGGGTGGCGCTCAGTGAGCAGGCATCATCTCCGGGTGATTGTCAATTTTGCGGCGCCCTCATTGTTGCGATAGAAGAAATCGTAAAGCCCGGGGATGCCGATCACCGCATCATTGACGAAGACGAACAATTCGCCCTTGCGGGTCGGTCTGATGACCTCTTCGATTGTCCCGTCCTCGGGATCAGGATCGAGAAACACTTCCTCGCCGCCGGTCTCGCCATAGCGAAGGACCAGCCTGAACCACGGCCGCGTCAGTTCACGGCGGAGCGGAACGCCGAGCATGAGCGCCACGCGTTGATGCCAGGCTGGCGCATCCGTGGTGTAGAATCCACCAAGCTCCGACGGAATGCCGCCGTCGCCCCAGGGCGAGGTCGCCTTGATTTCCACGTGATACTTCGCGCCGTTGCCCTCGACAAAAACCCCGGTCCTGTTGCAGAGGTTCGAGGTTACGAACTCGACTTCGCGCTTTTCGCCTCGCGCAAGGCCCTTGGCGGCGCCATCCTCGACGCAGGTCCAGCCCGCAACGTCCTGAACATTGTAAAGCAGGTGACTGGCGAAAGTGACCCCGAGATATACGAACAGCGCCGCGAAGAAGGCCGGTGCCCATCTGCGCTTCAATCCCTCGTGCAGCGCAATGTAATATGGACTGCTGCGGAGGCGGTAAATCCAGTTATCCGGCAGGCCCGGTGGCGCAACGGGAATTCCCCGCCAGATCGCGCCCATGCGGTCGGATATCCGCGATGCGATTCTGGCTCCCAACCATGTCAGGCCGGCGACCAGAAGCAGCAGCGCCACGAACTGGCCGGGACTGCGCGCAAAGCCGTTGATCCAG
Source organism: Bradyrhizobium sp. (assembly GCA_049286845.1). Classification (GTDB taxonomy): domain Bacteria; phylum Pseudomonadota; class Alphaproteobacteria; order Rhizobiales; family Xanthobacteraceae; genus Bradyrhizobium. The sequence continues at coordinate 127 of JBAQER010000464.1, read as the reverse complement.
GTTTCGGCGAAGCCGGGCAGGAAGTTGCCGACGACGCGGACGATATCGGATACCCAGCGGATTGGGCTGAAATATTCGTCGGATCGCGGCGCGCTGCGGAGCAGCGGAAAGGCAAACAGCCACAGCG
>JBAQER010000463.1:0-1637 GCA_049286845.1 Bradyrhizobium sp. | reverse complement strand
CATAGGCACCTTGCTCGCAGGCGCCGCGGACGCGGCGCCCGGCAACGCGGAAATAGTGCGCGACCTTGCAAGTCGCGTCGGACCGATTGTTGGTTCGGCGTTGGCCTGCCCGGACATCGCGCGGTCCCGGATCCAGACGATCTCCGACAAGTTCGCGGCGGTGATAAGGGAGGGCTCATCCAACGAGGCCGAGCGAACGAACCTTACGCAACTGTTCGACCGCAGCGTCGCTGACGGCCGTAGCGCCGTATCGTCGGGAAGGACCGATTGCAAATTGGCCGACCGCCAGCTGGCCGACCTCGAACGCTCGATCGCCGGGCCGAGCCTGGGGGCGGCCATTGGACCGCCGTCCGCGGTCGCCGCCACTTCGACGGCGGCGGTCGCCACCGCGCCTCCCCAGCGCGGCATCACCGACCGGGAAATCCGGTTCGGGATCGCGGCGCCGTTTTCCGGCGCCGCGAAGGAGCTCGGACGCCAGATGAAGCTCGGCATCGACACCGCGTTCAACCGGGTCAACGATGCCGGCGGCATAGAGGGCCGGATGCTCCGGCTCATCGCGGCCGATGACGGCTATGAGCCGACGCGGACGACCGAGGCCATGAAGCAGCTCTACGAAAAAGACCAGGTATTCGGCATCATAGGAAATGTCGGAACGCCCACCGCCGTCGTCGCGGTGCCTTATGCGCTCGAGCGGCGGATGCTGTTCTTCGGCGCGTTCACCGGCGCGAATATCCTCCGCAGCGATCCGCCCGATCGCTATGTGTTCAACTATCGGGCGAGCTATGCGGAAGAAACCGATGCCGTAGTCCGCTACCTCGTGAAAATGCGCAAGCTGCAACCCAGGCAGATCGCGGTTTTCGCCCAGCAGGACTCCTACGGCGACGCGGGGTTCGCAGGCGTCGCCAGGGCATTTCGCGCGCTCGGCGCCAACGACGGCGCCATTGTTCGGCTCAACTACACGCGAAACACCGTCGATGTCGAGGATGCGGTCAATCAGCTGAAGGCGCAAAAGTCGATCAGGGCCGTGGTCATGGTGTCGACCTATCGAGCCGCCGCGAGGTTCATCGAGAAGACGCGCGATATCAATCCTCAGATGATTTACACCAACGTATCGTTCGTCGGCAGCACCGCGCTTGCCGAAGAATTGAAGCTGCTGGGCGCGCGCTACGCTACCGGCGTCATCGTCACGCAGGTGGTGCCGGCGGTTTCCGGCTATTCATCGATCGTGCTCGAATACAAGAATGCCCTCGCCAAGTATTTCCCCGGCGAAGCGCCTGACTATGTCTCTCTGGAAGGCTTCGTCGCGGCGAACGTGCTGATCCAGGCCATCAAGCGCGCCGGACCGCAATTCGATACCGAAAAGCTGATCGATGTCCTCGAGAACACGCGCAATCTCGATCTGGGCCTTGGCACGTCACTCAGCTTTGGCCGCGGCGAACACCAGGCCTCGCACAAGATCTGGGGAACCGCGCTCGACGAAACCGGAAAGTTCCAGCCGATCGAACTCGAATGAGGAGCGGCCGGCCGGACGCGATGACGACGTGCTGAAGGAACGTCTTCGGATCAGGCCAGGCCTCACAGGGGCGGGTCGATGGCCTCGTCGTATTCCTTCTTGAACCGCGCGATCAGTTCGGCGG
>JBAQER010000462.1:0-7713 GCA_049286845.1 Bradyrhizobium sp. | reverse complement strand
GCCTGATCTTGCAGATCGGCCTGATCATACTCGTGGTCCGGCTGGCGATGTCGTGGTGGCAGCGCCGTCAGGCTCCGGCGTCGGCCTATGCCGGACCGGCGGCCGGACCTGCCGCCGGTCCCGGACCTCTGAACAGCTTGCGCACCGGAACGGGCTTCGGCCTCGGATCGGGCAGCGCGCCGCTGGAAATTCTCCCGGCTGATTACGAAGCCTTCGAACGGCTGCTCGGCGAGGTCCAGGCCGCTTGGTCGAACGAGGACGTCGAAAAGCTGCACACGCTGGCGACCCCCGAAATGGTGTCGTATTTCAGCAAGGACCTTGAGGAGAACAAGGCCCGCAACGACGTCAACAAGATCACCGACGTGAAGCTGTTGCAGGGCGACCTCGCGGAAGCCTGGCGCGAAGGCGATACCGACTATGCCAGCGTCGCGATGCGGTTCTCGCTGGTCGACAAGACGCTGGAGCGCGGTACCGGTCGGCTGGTCGCGGGCAGCGACACGCCCGTCGAGGCGACGGAGGTGTGGACCTTCGTGCGGCCGCGCGGCGCCAACTGGGAACTCTCGGCGATCCAGCAGACCAACTGATCGCCTCAAAACGATCATGACGAAAGGCGCCGCGGTTCACTCCGCGGCGCTTTTTCATTTGAGTCCGGTTCTTTCAGTGCCGCGGCACCGGAATAGTTTTTCCCGCAGCGTGTTGATGTCAGACCAAGCTGGCGCCCGACCGGCCGCCGGCCAAAACAAAACGGAGGATACGATGCCCGCCTTTACCCAGATCATCTCGCGTGTGTGTTTCGGCTTCGCTACGGCGACCTCGCTCGCCGTTATCGCGGCGCAGCCGGCGCAGGCGCAATCGGCCAACACAAGTTTCTTTGTCACCTCTACGGGCATCGGCAATGGCGGCAATCTCGGCGGCCTCGCCGGCGCCGATAACTATTGCCAGCAACTGGCGCAGGCTGCGGGTGCCGGGGCAAAAACCTGGCGTGCTTATCTGTCGACCCAGGCCGCCGACGGTCAGCCAGCCGTCAATGCCCGCGACCGCATCGGCGACCGTGGCAGAACGCCAAGGGCGTGGTGATCGCCAAGGATGTCGCCGAGCTGCACGGCGCCAACAACCTGACCAAACAGAGCGTGCTGAGCGAGAAGGGCGACGTCATCAATGGCCGCGGCGACACGCCGAACCGTCATGACGCGCTGACGGGATCGCAGGCCGACGGCACCGCGTTCGCGGCGGGCGACGACCGCACCTGCAGGAACTGGACGAGCAGCACGCAAGGCGCGGCGATGGTGGGCCATGCCGGCCGCGTCGGCCTGCGCGACGATGACGCCTCCAAGTCCTGGAACTCTTCGCATGCCTCGCGCGGCCCGGATGGCGGCTGTTCGCAGAACGACCTCAAGTCCACCGGCGGCGACGGGTTGTTCTATTGTTTTGCGGCGAATTGAGATTTCGCTGGCGCGTTGGCGTCGAAAATATAGTTTTGCTCCGGCGGAGCGATGCTCTCGCCCGCCGGAGGGATGCCGATGCGCTATGAGCTCTATTACTGGCCGGGGATTCAGGGCCGCGGCGAATTCGTCCGGCTGGCGCTGGAGGAGGCCGGCGCCGATTACGCCGACGTCGCGCGCGACCGCGGCATGGGCGCGATGATGAAGATGATGGAGGGCGGCGGCACGCCGCCGTTCGCGCCGCCGTTTCTGAAAGCGGGGAAGCTCGTGATCGGGCAGACTGCCAACATCCTGCTCTATCTCGGGTCGCGCCATGGGCTGGCGCCGAAGTCGGAAGCCGGCAAATTGTGGGTGCATCAGCTGCAGCTGACGATCACGGATCTGGTGCTGGAAATTCACGACACCCATCACCCGCTCGGGCCGACGCTGTATTACGAGGACCAGCGCGCGCCGGCGAAAATGCGCACCGCAGAATTCTGGAAGGAGCGCGTGCCGAAATATCTGGGCTATTTCGAGGGATTGCTGGAGAATACGGGCGGTCCCACGTCGCCGGCCGCCGGCTGAGCTACGTCGACCTCTCGCTGTTCCAGATCGTTGAGGGACTGCGCTACGCCTTCCCGAAGCGGATGAAGGCGTTCGAGCGCGACATCCCCGGGCTGGTCGGTCTGCACGACCGCGTTGCTGCAAGGCCGAACATCAAGGCCTATCTATCGAGCGAGCGGCGCATTCCCTTCAGCGAGGAGGGGATCTTTCGGCGGTACAGGGAGCTGGATGGCTAGCTTCGTCATTCCGGGATGGTCCGTTAGGACCAGACCTCAGGTGCGCAATTGCGCACCGGGGAATCTCGAGATTCCGGGTTCGATGCTGCGCATCGCCCCGGAATGACGCCTCACCGGTTCCGCCCATCGATCGGCGTCATCGCCAGTTTTGCCAGCTCTATGCCGTCAATGCAGCTGACGTTGAGCGCCACCACTTCGGTGCCGTCGGGCTTGTTGCCATTGGCGAAGACCTCGACGCCGCAGTCGATACAGAACTGGTGCCGGATCGCGTGCTTGTTGAAGAGGTATTCCTTCAGATTATCCTCGCCGGCGCGCAGCACGAAACTCTTCGGCGCCAGGAATGTGAAATGCAGGCCTTTCTTGGTGCAGATCGAGCAGTTGCACGCGGTGACCATGGCAAGGTCGCTGGTGCATTCGAAGCGCACCATGCCGCAATGGCAGCCGCCGGTGTAGGTCTTGGTGTCGGGCATCGGTCTCGCATCCGTGAGTGGCTGATGCCGGGCAGTATAAGCCAAGTCGGGGAATGTGTTCGAGTGGCACAGCCACCTGCCGGCAGGAACAACGGCGCGCCATGGGTCGCCATGATCGCGCCGTTTCCGGCAAACTTGCGGCGGAAGGGAAGGGTTAAAGGCGCCCGTCTCAGGCGAGCTGGTTGACCCGCGTGCCCTGGCCCGGGGGCAGGGCGGCGAGCACCGTCGGCTGGGGCAGGCGCGTGCCCTCGTGCTCGGTTTTTACCTCCGGCGGCTTGGGCGCGCTGGCCTCGGGCGGTTTCACCGGGATGGAGACGCTGACGGCAGAAACGTTCATCGGACAGATCCTTGGCTTCGTTGCCGCCGACTGTGAGGCGGCGGAAACGAATGCTTTATGAATCCGCAGCAGGGATCGCGCGCCATCGCGGCCATTCCCGTCGGATGGTGAACGGCAAGCTCCAAACTCCCTCAAATTGACCGGTATTTTATCGAATGCGATGCCCGGAGAAGGGCCGCTTACTCATCCTTGCCGCGGGTGATCGCGATCGACGCGTCGGTCTTGGTGCGGGTGCATTCCATGTTGAGCCGGCGGAAGCGCATCTTGATGGTGTCGCCGCGCAACAGGCCCATCCGCTTGACGCAGCGGGTGGCGCCGGTGAGCACATCGGGCTTCGGAATGGTGAAGACGATGGCGCCGGCCCTGGCGACCAGCTCGTAAAATTCCGGCTTCGGCTTGCGGCTGTCGGCCTTGGCGTAGAGCTCGTTGGAGTAGTTGGCGCCGCGGCAGCCCAGCGAGAGCTCCCTCGCCTGCGGATGCGACAGATAGACTATTCTGGCGGCGGTGATGCCGATCTTGAGCCCGTCGATCTGGCTCTTGAGCTGGTTGGCGATATCCTCACAGCGGTCGGCGCGGGCGGGGGAAGCGGAAAGCGCGACGATCCCGGCCAGCGCGGCGGCGAGCAAGGTCGGTCGGCGAAACGGTCGTCGTGATGTCATGCGTGAATGCCCCCTTGGGCCATTGAAGCTTGCGCGGGCGGTTCCTGCAAGAGGCCCATTCGAAAGTCAACTTCATCTGACGGGTTTTCCCGGCGCTAAACGATGCTCACTTCGCTCGAAAACACTTTGGTCAGAACCCGTAGATCATGACGCTGACTGCGAATGCGATCACGCCGGCCAGGTTGAACAGCGTCGGGATGCTGACCAGCGCGGTCGCAATCCCGAGCCGCTGGTCGCGCGCGGCATAGGCGATGGCGCAGGCGCCCATCAGCGGAAAGGCGATGACCTGCGCCGTGGTCGTCACGGCCGCATAAGGGCCGTCGAATTCGAGCCCGTGCCTCACCACCGACGGCATGTAGTTCAGCCAGGTCATGAGCACGATCGCGCCGAGCGCCATGATGGCGTAGCGCACGCGGCCGATGATGGCGAACAGCAGCGCCGCCAGCGCCAGCGGCGGGTGGGTGGCAATATGGGCCTTGATGAGGAAGCCGCCGAAGCCCGGTCCTGGCATTTCCGACATGTCACCGAACAGGGTCGAGACGCTCGGCAACGCGTCGAACGCCTCCAGCACTGCGGCAATGATCAAGACGATGCGCAGGCCGAGACGGCGCGGGGCGGGGGCGGACTCGCCCAATTCGGGGACAGCAGTCATTCTTTATACGCAATCGTCGGAGGCGCTTGAAACCTTCCCTTTGTCTCAAAAGTGCTTAGAACGGTTCAATCGCCGGGGGTCTCAACGCTTCCGGTTCCCCAGCCTGTGAGCCAATCATGAACGCCCCCACCGCCTTTCCCGATCAGAAGCCCGTCCCGCCCTACAAGCACACTCCGCTGTTTCCGCTAGGGCCGGACACCGCGCCGTACAAGAAGATCACGGCCGAAGGCGTGCGGGTCGAGAAGGTGCTGGGCAAGGACATGCTGGTGGTTTCGCGCGAGGCGCTACGGGCGCTCAGCGAGGCCGCGTTCGGCGACATCAATCATTATTTGCGCCCCGGCCATCTGAAGCAGCTGCGCGCGATCCTCGACGACAAGGAGGCGAGCCCCAACGACAAGTTCGTGGCGCTGGATTTCCTCAAGAACGCCAACATCGCCGCCGGCGGCGTGCTGCCGATGTGCCAGGACACCGGCACCGCGATCATCATGGGCAAGAAGGGCTCTAACGTCATCACCGATGGCGACGACGAGGCGGCGCTCTCGGAAGGCGCGCGCGACGCGTATCTGCGCCGCAATCTGCGCTATTCGCAGGTGGCGCCGCTGTCGATGTATGAGGAGAAAAACACCGCCAACAACATGCCGGCGCAGTGCGAGATCTATGCCGAGGGTGATGACGCCTACAAGTTCATGTTCATGGCCAAGGGCGGCGGCAGCGCCAACAAGAGCTTCCTGTTCCAGGCGACGCCGTCGGTTTTGACGAAAGACCGCATGCTCGCGTTCCTGAAGGAGAAGGTGCTGACGCTCGGCACCGCGGCGTGCCCGCCCTATCATCTGGCGATCGTGATCGGCGGCACCTCGGCCGAGCTCTGCATGAAGACGGTGAAGCTGGCGTCCGCCCGCTATCTCGACGCGCTGCCGACCCACGGCTCGCCCGACGGCAATGCCTTCCGCGATCTCGAGATGGAGCAAGAGATATTGAAGATGACGCAGTCGCTCGGCGTCGGCGCGCAGTTCGGCGGCAAGTATTTCTGCCACGACGTCCGTGTGATCCGCTTGCCGCGCCACGGCGCCTCGCTGCCGATCGGTCTGGGCGTGTCCTGCTCGGCGGACCGCCAGGTGCTCGGCAAGATCACCAAAGACGGCGTCTATCTCGAGGAGCTCGAGCATAATCCCGCGCAATATCTTCCGGCGGTGGAACAGGCGCTCGGCGGCGAGGTCGTCAAGATCGATCTCAACCAGCCGATGAAGGACATTCTCGCCACGCTCTCGAAGCATCCGATCAAGACGCGGTTGTCGCTGACCGGCACCATGATCGTGGCGCGCGATTCAGCACATGCCAAATTGCGCGAGCGGCTGGAGAAGGGCGAGCCGCTGCCGGATTATTTCAAGAACCATCCGGTCTATTACGCCGGTCCCGCCAAGACGCCCGATGGCTACGCCTCCGGCGCCTTCGGCCCGACCACCGCGGGACGCATGGATTCCTTCGTCGACCAGTTCCAGGCGGCCGGCGGATCGATGGTGATGGTGGCGAAGGGCAACCGCGCGGTCGCGGTGCGCGAGGCCTGCAAGAAGCACGGCGGCTTCTATCTCGGCTCGATTGGCGGTGCGGCGGCGAACCTCGCCGAACACTGCATCAAGAAGGTCGAGGTGGTGGAATATCCCGAACTCGGCATGGAAGCGATCTGGCGCATCGAGGTCGTGGATTTTCCGGCCTTCATCATCATCGACGACAAGGGCAACGATTTCTTCAAGGAATTGAATCTGGGGTGAGGGAATCCCTCATCCTGAGGAGCGGCCTGTTGGCCGCGTCTCGAAGGATGAGGAATTCATTGGGGGCCTTATGGTTCGAGACGGCGCAAGCGCGCCTCCTCACCATGAGGGTCAGGCGCTCGCGCCCGTGATTCAGGCCCGCGTCCCCGTGAACGGGAAGCTGCCCATCGGGCCGATGCCCATTTCGCCGGACATGCTGTCGCCTTCGACCTTGCCGGAGAATGCCAGCGTCAGCGGCATCGGGTTGGTGATCGAGATCTTCCAGGCGACGTCGTCGCCGGAGACAGTGCCGTCGAAGATTTCGCCGGAATTGCCGTCGGCGCCCTGCGTGCCCGTCAGCGTGCCGCCGGCGCTCTTCACGGTCAGCGTTGCCTTGCGTTCGCCCATCGGGGTGCTCATGACGATATTCCAGTTTCCGTCCACGGCCATCTTTTGGTCTCCTCACGCTGTTCTTCGCAAAACCGGAATGGTTCTGGGAGCTGGTCTAGCTCGGGCGGGGGTATATAGCGCATCTTTTGGCCCGTGCACATTGATCTCGGTTAGCCGCGGCTTTTTGTCGTGACGCGTCTTGTTCGCGCGGACCGGCGGTCAGGCGCGGGCGGCGGCGCGGATTCGGCTGGTGACGAGCAGGCGGAAGGCGACATACTGGATCGCGAACGCCGCCACCTTGGCGCCGATCAGGACCACTGACACGTAGAACGTCCACAGCTTCAGATCGCCGGTCGCGGCCACCGCGATGGTGCCGAGGCCGAGCACGAACATCAGCGCTGCCCAGGCGTAGCCGGCGGCCGTGACATATTCCGGAATGGTTCCGGTCACGATCGGGGGCAGGTAACGCAGCAGCCAGCCGCGCTTGAGCATGATGGCGCCGACGGCGAAATGCCCGATCGCGGGCTTGGCCAGCACGAAGCGCGGATCGTGGGTCAGAAGCGTGGCGCTGCCGAGCACGATCACGAGGCCGAGGCTCGCCCAGGTCATGTAGCCGAGCGGCTCGCCCCTGACCTTGCTGTAGATCACCTGCGCCACGGCGCCTGTGATCGCCACCGATGTCGCCAGCACCACATTGTCCGTGATCAGGTACACCGCGAGAAACACGATGGTGGAGAAGAAGTCCTGGGCGAGTTTGGCGAATACGTCCTTCATCGTCGTGCTCCCTGGGCGCTTGCCATTGCGAGACTGGTGCCCGCCGTGACGGCCGCACCCGCTTTATTGGTGACTGTCAGATTCCAGATAGCGCCTTGGCCGGCGCAGGCCCGTGCTTCGCCTTGCGGTATTCAGGATACCATTTGGTAAAATAGACCGCGCTGTTGCGGGCAGCAAACGCGATCAGCAGGCCAAGCCAGAGCGGAAGGCCCGGCACATAGATCAGCGCGATATTGCCGATCATCATCAGCAGGAAGCAGGCGGTCCACGCCCAGGTGATGATGTAGTTCGCCCGCATGAAGCCGGGCTGTTCGGCGGTTTCGGCGTCCACCACTTCGAGCGCATATTGCAGCGTGAACGGCTTGCGGACTGCCAGCGAGCCGAGCGAGATCGCGAGCACGCCGATATCGATCGTCAGCTTGACGGCGGAGCTGCTCAAGGTGTCATCGACCAGGGTGACGT
>JBAQER010000461.1:0-12338 GCA_049286845.1 Bradyrhizobium sp. | reverse complement strand
CAGGAAGATCGAACGCGTGGGCCCGGCGGCAGATATCGTTCATCTGCTGACGCTGGATGTGCATGCCGCTGACGAACACCGCCTCCGCCCATTCGAAGTCTTCCCTGGTGGCCGGGCGGATGTTCTCGTCGATGAAGCGGACCGGCCAATGCTCCGGGAGGTAGGCTGCGATCAGGAGCAGCCCCTGCGGCGGCATGAAGGCGCTGACGCCATCGGTCAGCGGATAGGCGTGTTCGAACGTGCCGAAAGAAGACGTGTAGCGCGGAAAGACGCACAGGATGCGCCGAACCGTCTCGATGCCCTCAGCTCTCATCAAACTTCCTCTGGGAACGCTCGTAAAACCTGCCCGGCCGCCAAGTTTAATCACGCGCATCGAGGCTGGGCTACAATTTCCTCAAGATTATGGCAGCCATTTCAAGCTGTTGATAGCCTGATGATCGCCGGGGAAGCGCGGCGGCGGCGCTTCCGGCGCCTCAGACCAGCAAGCGCGACGCAAAATCGGGCAGCAACCCCGGGTTCCCGGCCAGCCGAAAGCCGGCATCGGCAAGGCCTGCGCGGAACAGCCAGTCGTCGAATTCCGGCGCCCGCTTCAGGCCGAACAGGTCGCGGACATAAAGCGCGTCGTGGAACGAGGTGGACTGGTAGTTCAGCATGACGTCGTCGGCCCCGGGCACCCCCATGATGAAGGTCACGCCGGCGGCGGCGAGCAGGGTCAGGAGATTGTCCATATCGTCCTGATCGGCCTCGGCGTGGTTGGTGTAACAGACGTCGACGCCGAGCGGCAGGCCGAGCAGCTTGCCGCAGAAATGATCCTCCAGCCCGGCGCGGATGATCTCCTTGCCGTCATAGAGATATTCCGGGCCGATGAAGCCGACCACGCTGTTCACCAGCAGCGGATCGAAGGCGCGGGCCACCGCGTAGGCACGCGCCTCGCAGGTCTGCTGGTCGACGCCGCGATGGGCGTTGGCCGACAGTGCCGAGCCCTGCCCGGTTTCGAAATACATCACATTGCTGCCGACGGTTCCACGCCGCTGCGACAGTCCCGCCTGGTGGGCCTCCCTCAAAAGCGCGAGATCGATGCCAAAACTCCGGTTCGCCGCCTCTGTGCCCGCGATCGACTGGAACACCAGATCGACCGGCAAGCCCCGCTCCATCAATCCGAGCGTGGTCGTCACGTGGGTCAGAACGCAGCCCTGCGTGGGTATCTGCAGCCGGGCGATGATATCGTCGAGCAACCGCAGCAGCCCTGCGATCACGGCGGGATCGTCGCTGGCCGGGTTGATGCCGATACAGGCATCGCCGGATCCGAGCAGGAGGCCGTCGAGGATCGAGGCGGTGATGCCCTTGGCGTCGTCGAAGGGATGATTGGGCTGCAGCCGCACGCTCATCCGTCCGCGCAGGCCGATGGTGTTGCGAAAGGCCGACGTCACCGCGCATTTCTTCGCCACCAGGATCAGGTCCTGGTTGCGCATCAGTTTCGAAACCGCCGCGGCCATCTCTGGCGTGACACCGCGCGACAATTCCCCGAAAACGTCGGGGGTGGCCGCGTCGGAGAGCAGCCAATCGCGGAACGCGCCGACCGTCAGCGACGAGATCGCCGCAAAGGCTTGATCATCGTGGGTATCGACGATCAGACGGGTGACTTCATCGTCCTCGTAGGGAACGACGGTCTCCTGCAGGAATTGCCTCAGGGGAACGTCTGCCAGCGCGATCCGCGCTGCGATCATCTGCTCGGCGCTGTCGGCCGCCACCCCCGCGAGGCGGTCGCCGGAACGCGGCGGCGTGGCCTTGGCCAGGAGATCGCGCAAGTCTTCGAACACATAGCTGGTGGCATCAATGGCGTGGCGATAGACCATGGCGGCTCCCGGCCATCAGCGCTGAATGCGCGGGCGGCCCAGTACCAGACTATCACCTGAAGGGATTCTACGCAGCCCGGACGGTGGCGAGGAATTTGACCACCTCGGCCTTGAGGCGTTTGTTTTCGTCGGAAAGCAATTGCGCCGATGAGAGTACCTGCGCCGATGCCGAGCCGGTATCGCCGGCGCCGCGGTTGACGTCGGCAATGGAGGTTGCGACCTGGGTGGAGCCGATCGCCGCCTGCTGCACGTTGCGGGCGATCTCCTGGGTCGCGGCGCCCTGCTCCTCGATCGCGGCAGCGATCGCCGCGGCGATTTCGGAAACCCGGCCGATGGTGCCGCTGATCTCCTTGATGGCGACCACCGAATCCTGCGTCGCCGCCTGCATCCCGGCAATCTGGGTGGAGATCTCGCTGGTGGCCTTGGCGGTCTGCGAAGCGAGCGCCTTGACCTCCTGCGCCACCACCGCAAAGCCGCGACCGGCCTCGCCGGCGCGGGCGGCTTCGATGGTCGCATTGAGCGCCAGGAGGTTGGTCTGCTCGGCGATCGTGGTGATCAATTGGGTGACGTCGCCGATACGGCTCGCGGCGAGCGACAATTCGGCGATCCGCGCGTCGGTCCTTTGCGCCTGCTCGACCGCCTCGTTGGCGATCCGGTTGGAATCCGTCACCTGGCGTCCGATTTCGTTGACGGAGCTGGCCATTTCCTCGGTCGCCGACGCCACCGACTGCACGTTGGCCGAGGTCTCTTCCGAAGCCGCGGCGACCACGGTCGAGAGCTCCTGGGTTGCGGTGCTGCTCTTGGTCAGGATGACGGCGGAATTTTCCAGTTCGCTCGATGCCGAGCCAACGTTCTCGATGATATTGCCGACCGCGGTCTCGAAACGATCGGCCAGGTTATGCAGCTCGGCGCGGCGGGCCGCCGCCAGTTCGCGGGTTTTTTCTTCGCGCTCGGCGGTCTCGCGTTCGGCCTTGGCAATGGCCTGCACCTTGAATTCCTCGACTGCGCGGGCCATCTGCCCGACTTCGTCGCTGCGATCCAGCCCCGGCAACTGGACTTCGAAATTGCCGACCGCGAGTTCGCGCATCGCCTTGGACATCGCGACCACCGGGCGGGAAATGTTCCGGCCGATAAAGAACGAAACGACGATGCCGGCGAACGCCACGACCAGCAGCACAGCCATCAGCGTCAGCTGCTGCTGTTCCAGCCGCATCCCGGCGCGGGCAATCTCGCGATCCTTGCTGTCGCTGCTGCGCGTGATCAGATCGTCGGTCAATTTCTCGATATCGGCGAAATTCCGCTCCGCGCCCTTGATGAACAACAGCGCCGATCCGGCATCGCCGTCGGCCATCTCGATCGCGTTCTTCGATTGCTTGAGATAGCCCGCGACGGCGGCTTTCAGTTTTTCCAGGCCATCCGATTTGGCGCCGCCCTGAGCGCTTTCGACCGCCTTCAAGGCCTCCGAGATCTTCGCGGCCGCACTGGAGGCTTCCTTGGCGATGGCCGCAACCTTCTTGGTATCGGTTTCATTGGCCGCGGTCGCCGCCAGCCGGTACAGCTTGGCATGCGCCATCCAGGTCGTGGTGGTGAGTTCGTTGGCCAGCTCGGATTGCCGCATCGGCCCCGAGACGAGCGCATCGACCGCGGTCTGGTTCGACCGCAGCGCCTGCAAGGCATAGGCGCCAACGCCGATCAGGACCAGGATCAGGAACGCCGGCGCGAGCTGAACTTTCCAGGACAGCCCGATATTCTTGATCCAGCCGAGCATATCAATCCTTCGATGCGACGATTGCCGGGCAACGCCGGTCGTTGCGTGTCAGAGCTTGTAGATGCCCGCACACACAGCCGTGTTGTCCACCTTCTCGCAGTACATCTGCTTCGGCTCGACCTTCTTGGTCACCGGATTGACGAACTTGTAGTCCTGCCAGAACGAGGGCTGCTTGGCGGCCAGTTCGACCCGCTCCTTGACGTAGAGCTTGCCGTCGACGTCCTGCGCATCGATCAGGTCCTTGCCGACGAACTTGGCGTTGGAACCGTGGGCCAGCACCTTGCCGTCGAGCTGATAGACGACGACGTACAGATCGCGATCGATGAAGTTGGCGGCCTTGCCGGTGAATTCGGCGTAGGCCTTTTCAGCACCCTGCCCTTTGATGAAGGTCACGGCTTTCTTGACCATCGCGACGGCTTCGTCCTTGTTGGCACCATCGGCAGCCGCGGCGGCGCCCGCGAAAATGAGCATGGCAGCCACGCCAGAAACGAGCGACTTGGTTGACCAATTGTTCACGTTGTCTCTCCGGATCGACTGATTTGGGACGCGGTCAAAAGCACCGCACACGGAATGATTGTCACAAAAGAGCGAACCATCCGTTAAAATGCCTATCCGTATAGCAACGGGGGGCGGCCCCTAGACGTGCCGGCCCGCCGCATGCCCCGACGACCAGGCCCATTGAAAATTGAATCCGCCCAGGTGGCCGGTGACGTCGACGACCTCACCGATGAAATAAAGCCCGGGGACGGATCCGGATTCGAGGGTTTTCGAGGAAAGTCCTGACGTGTCGACACCGCCCAGGGTCACCTCCGCGGTGCGGTAGCCCTCGGTGCCGGCAGGCCTGACGTGCCACCGTTGCACTGCCGCGGCGACATCGGTGAGAAGCTTGTCGGAGAAATCGGCGAGGCGATCCGGGCCTCCGACCCCGCCGGCAATGACCGATGCGAGCCGCTTGGGAAGCAAGCCGGAAAGCGCGGTGGCCATTTCCTGTCTCGGATGATCGCGGCGCAGCTCTTTCAGCGCGGCCAGCACGTCGATGCCCGGCGCCATGTCGATGACGACGTCCTGTCCGTCACGCCAATAGGAGGAGATCTGCAGAATCGCCGGACCACTTAACCCGCGATGGGTGAACAGCAACGCCTCGTCGAAACGAGCCTTGCCGCAACTCACGACCGCGTCGACCGAAACCCCCGCGAGATCCTTGAAATCCGGAAGCAACGCCGCATCGAACGTCAACGGCACCAGCGCTGGCCGCGGCGTCACGATCGCAAGGCCGAACTGTTCCGCAATCCGGTATCCGAATCCGCTCGATCCCATTTTCGGAATCGAGGGACCGCCGGTTGCCACCACCAGCGACCGGCCGCGGAACTCGCCCTGATCGGTGACGACGGCAAAGCCGTCTTCGCCTTTCGAGACCGCGGAGATCCGCACGCCCAGCCGCAGCTGCGCATGGGCCTTGCGGCACTCCTCCAAGAGCATGTCGATGATTTGCCGCGACGAGCCGTCGCAGAACAATTGGCCGCGCGTCTTCTCGTGCCAGGCGATGCCGTAACTCTCGACCAGCGCGATGAAATCGTGCTGGGTGTAGCCGCTCAGCGCGGAACGGCAAAACCGCGGATTGTCGGACAGGAAATTCGCCGGGCTCGTATGCAGGTTGGTGAAATTGCAGCGGCCGCCGCCCGAAATGCGAATCTTCTCGCCGGGGTGCCGCGCCTGCTCGAGCACCAGCACCGAACGCCCGCGCCGGCCGGCGACGCCGGCGCACATCAGGCCCGCGGCGCCCGCCCCCAATATGATGACGTCATGGACGATCGGGTGCGGATGGCGGGCTTCTGTCATTCCACCAGCAGCACATCCACGGCGACCGCAAGTTTTTGCTTGCGCGATCCCACGATGATGCCATCGACCGGCGAGACGTCGGAAAAATCCCGCCCCACGGCGAGCTCGATGTGGTCGTTTTCGACCAGGATGTCGTTGGTCGGATCGAGGCCGATCCACCCCAGGCCCTCGCCGCACCACAGCGAGACCCAGGCATGGGTCGCGTCAGCGCCCTGCAGGCGCGGTTGGCCCGGCGGCGGGATGGTGCGCAGGTAACCGCTGACATAGGCGGCCGGCAGTCCGAGGCCGCGCAACCCCGCGATCATCACATGGGCGAAATCCTGGCAGACGCCGTGGCGCTTCTCGAACACCTCCTTGAGCGGCGTCGAGATCACGGTGGCCTTCGGATCGTATCTGAACTCGGTGCGGATCCGGTGCATCAGGTCGATCGCGCCGGCCAGGATCCCGCTTCCCGCCGGAAAGCTTCGTGACGCATAGGAGGTGACCGGCTGCTGCACCGGCACCAGCGAACTGGCAAAGACGTAACCGATCGGCGAAGCCGGCCCGAGACTGGTGGACTCGAATGCGAGGTCGCGCACGCTCTCCCATGCCGGGCTTGGCGCGGCGCGGCCGGGCGCCTGGCGGGAAACCGACACTCGCGACCGCGAGTCGATGCGCAAAGTGCGATGCGGGGCTTCGATCAGGATGCTCTCGGTATGGGTGCCGAAGAAATCGCGCCGCACTGTGCGGTCCGCCGGCCGCGGCCTGATCTCGACGCTGTGCGAGACCAGCTCCTGCCCGTCGCCGTTCTTCGGCTCCAGCCGCAGCGAGCACCGGGCGAAACTGACGGGGCTTTCGTAACTGTAGGTGGTGACGTGACGGATATCGTAGATCACGCGAGGCCCGTCAGCTTTTCGGGCCGGCTCGCGTTGGGCCCGTGCGGGAAATAATGCAATCCGATGGCATCGGCCAGCGTCAGCAGGTCCTGCTCCAGCGCGAACAGCGTCTTGGTATCGAGGCTCGAGGCCTCCGCCGTCGTCAGCGTCGCCTGCAAGGCGACGGCGAGCCGCTGCGGCCGCTCGATCAATCCTCCCTCTTTCAGGGTCGGCAGGCTCGCAATGTGCTCGTTCAGCGCAGCGACCTGAAACGCGACCGAGCGGGGATTGTAGGGATCGAGCACCACGAGGTCGCGCACCGGCGCCAGCAGGGGACCGACCAGGTAGCGCGAGCGATAGGTGATCTGGCAGTCCACCAGCGTCAGCAGGACGTCGAGGTCCTCGCCGCTGGCTTCGTCGTAAGCGAACTGGCGCGCGAAACGCATGGTATTGATGGCGCGCTCGGCGCGGCGGCCCATTTCGAGAAAGCGCCAGCCGGCGGCGCGGTTCATGTTTTCCTGCGCGAGACCGGCGAAGCTTGCCAGTTCCTGCAGTGTCAGTTCGGCGGCGCTGACGATACCGTCGTCGTCTTCAACATCCTGGGCAAGGCGTTCCACCATCTCGGTGATGACCTGCCAGGCATCCGGCGACAGCCGCTCGCGCAGCGACGTTGCGGTTCGCTGGGCCGATCGCACCAGCGACAAGGCCGAACCGAATCTTTCTTCGCTCTGCAAGGCTTCGGCTGCGATCTTCGCCGACTGCGACCGCGCGGTCTGCGACGTCGCGCCCCACGTCACGAGCAGCCGCTGAATCCGCTCGACCGAATGAAGGGCGGTCGACGATCCCTTGCCCGGATCGCGCTGCGAGGTTCCGAGCGCGCGTATCAGCCGCAGCGTGGCCTCGGCGCGCTCGAGATAACGCCCGAGCCAGAACAGATTGTCGGCGGCCCGGCTCGGCACCACGCCGGCGATGCGCCGGATTCGCACCGTATCGACCGCCGGCAGCAAGGTGGACGGCGAAACCGCCTTGTCGGACACTACCCAGACATCCGCCGCCCGCGCGCCGTCGCCCATCGAGACCGCGCGGGCATCGGGCTGGTCGGCGATACGGCAGAAGCCGCCGGGCATGATGGTCCAGCCATTGGGCGTCGCGGCCGCGAACACCCGCAGCACGAACGGCCGCGGCGTCAGGCGGCCGTTGTCCCACACCGGCGTCGTTGACAGCCGGACCAGCTCCTGGCCGACATAGTCGATGCCGCGATCGGCGATCGCGCCTTTCAGCCGTTCGCGCTCGCTCGGCGAGAGCTCGTTGGCGAGCACGGGCCCGTTGCCCGGGAAACCGGGAACGCCCCGGCCATAGGCTCCCTCGATCGCAAACTCGTCGAGCCGTGACAACACTTCCTCGCGCGCGGATTTCTGGCCGCACCACCAGGTTGCGATATGCGGCATCTTCAGATCCTCGCCGAAGAAGCGCCGGCTGAGACTGGGCAGGAAGCCCAGCAGCGCCCGCGCCTCCATCACGCCCGAGCCAGGCATGTTGGCGACCACGACGCCGTCCTTGCGCAGCACGTCGATCAGGCCGGGCACGCCGAGCTGCGAGGAGGCATCGAGCTCCAGCGGGTCGAGCGAATTGGAATCAACCCGGCGCAGCAGGACGTCGAGCCGCTTCAATCCGGCGACAGTGCGGATATGAACGCGGTCGCCGCTGACGGCGAGGTCGTCGCCCTCCACCAGCAGGAATCCGAGATAGCGCGCCAGAGTTGCGTGTTCGAAATAGGTTTCGTTGAACTGACCGGGCGTCAAAAGCCCGATACGCGGCTCGTCGCGGTCGGCGCTGGCGCGCAGGGAGTCGCGGAAGGCTTCGAAGAACGGCGCCACCCGTTCGACGTTCATCGATTTGTAGAGCGAGGCAAAAGCGCGCGACAGCACCAGTCGGTTTTCCAGCGCGTAGCCGGCGCCGGACGGCGCCTGGGTGCGGTCGCCCAGCACCCACCAACGGCCGTCGGGGCCGCGGCCGACATCGGCGGCGTACAGACTGAGGTACCGACCGCCCGGCGGCTTCACGCCGCAGACCGCACGCAGATATTCGTTGCTGCCGGCAATGGCTGCCGCAGGTATCGCGCCCTCCGCCACCAGGCGGCCCTCGCCGTAGAGATCGCTCAACACCAGTTCCAGCAATTGCGCGCGTTGCGCGATGCCGGCGCTCAGTTGCTGCCAATCGGCATCGTCGATCAGAAGCGGCAGATGACTCAACGGCCAGAGCCGGTCGGCAGTTTCGCCGGGCGCGCGATAGGTCACGCCGGCTTCCCGCAGATGCCGGTCGGCGGAACCGAAACGCCGCTCGATATCGCCCGGCGTCAGCGCGGCGAAGGCATCGAAGAACCGGGTCCAGACCGCACGCGGCGTCCCGTCCGGCCCGATATACTCATCGGGAATTCCCGGCAGGCGGGCATAGTCGCGCATCCACTGCGCCACGCGCCGATCGGCCGGACGGGCCTTGCTTCCCTGACTGTTTGCCCGGCTGTTTTCCTGGCCGTCCTGTCCCGCCATCCCAACTTCTCCCGCCCCTTAAGCCTATTCAATGCAGGAGCGGCGTCCTCAAGTCGAGTGTCAAAGGAAACTCAATTGTGCGTTCCTCGCGCGGCGGATCGATCTTGCCGGGCGTATGGCCATGATCCTGAAACCGGGCCAGCCGCCGCGCCTCGGCTTCATAGGAATTGACCGGTTTGGTCTCGTAATTTCGTCCGCCGGGGTGCGCCACGTGATAGACGCAGCCGCCCAGCGACCGGCCGTTCCAGGTATCAATTAAGTCAAATGTCAGCGGGGCGTGAACCGGGATGGTCGGGTGCAGCCCGGATGCCGGCTGCCAGGCCTTGAAGCGGACGCCCGCCACCGCCTCGCCGGAGCGGCCGGTTTCGGTCATCGGCAGCCGTCTGCCATTGCAAGTGACGACGTGGCGGCCCTCGACAAAACCCGATGCCTTGACCTGCAACCGCTCGACCGACGAATCGACATAGCGCACGGTGCCGCCGGCCGATCCCTCTTCGCCGAGAACGTGCCAGGGCTCCAGCGCCTGACGCACTTCCAGCGCGACGCCGCCGTGGTGGACCCGGCCGAAGACGGGAAAGCGGAATTCGAGCTGCGCCGCGTACCAGTCCGGCGAAAAGTCGTAGCCGGACTGTTTCAGCTCCGTGAGCACGTCCAGAAAATCTTCCCAGAGGAAATGCGGCAGCATGAAGCGATCATGCAGCGTGGTGCCCCAGCGCACGAACTTGCCCGTCTGCGGTTCGCGCCAGAGCTTTGCGATCAGCGCCCGGATCAGCAGTTGCTGGGCCAGCGACATGCGCGGGTCCGGTGGCATTTCCAATGCGCGGAATTCGACCAGCCCGAGCCGGCCGGTCGGACCATCGGGTGAATAGAGCTTGTCGATGCAGATTTCGGCGCGGTGGGTGTTGCCGGTGATATCGACCAGGATGTGCCGAAACAGGCGATCGACCAGCCACAGCGGCGCCGCGGTCCCGGGCGGCGGCACGTGGGCAAGCGCGATTTCCAGTTCATAGAGGCCGTCATGCCGGGCCTCGTCGATGCGCGGCGCCTGGCTGGTCGGGCCGATGAACATGCCCGAGAACAGATAGGACAGCGACGGATGCCGCTGCCAGTACAACACCAGGCTCTTCAGCAAGTCGGGACGGCGCAGGAACGGCGAGTCCGCAGGCGAGCTGCCGCCGACCACCACATGATTGCCGCCGCCGGTGCCGGTGTGGCGGCCGTCGACGAGGTACTTGTTGGCCCCGAGCCGGACTTGTGCTGCGTCTTCATAGAGGCCGAAGGTGATATCGACGGCTTCGCGCCAGCTCGACGCCGGCTGGATATTGACTTCGATCACGCCGGGATCGGGCGTCACCTTGATCACGTCGACGCGCGGGTCGAACGGCGGCGGATAGCCCTCGACATGGACCTGCATCTGCATTTCTTCTGATGTGGCCTCCACCGCGGTCACCAGTTCGAGATAATCCTCGAGCTTCTCTACCGGCGGCATGAAGGCGCAGAGAATGCCGTCGCGAATTTCGATCGACATCGCGGTGCGCACACCACCGCCGACGCCCTTGAGCTGCTGCTCGTGCACCTCCTGATGCGGAGCGCTCCCGGCCGATGCGGTGGCGTCATACACCGGCAGCGCCTCGCGCGGCTCCAGCGGATCCTGCTCGACGATATAGGGATACTCGTCGGCCGGGATATGCGGCAATGACGAGATCGGCAGCCGCAAGCCGAGCGGGGAATCGCCCGGCGTCAGGAAGAGATTGCCGCGGCGAAGTTTCCAGCGCTCGCTCTTCCAGCGAGAGGAGGATTTGCTTGCCTCGGCATTCCAGCGCTGGATCGGCAGCACGAAACCCTTCGGCGTGCTCAGCCCCTGATCGAACACCCGCGCCATGCGCGAGCGCTCTTCCGGATCGGACAGTTTGGAATCGCCGGGATCGACGTTTGGCGGCAAGGCTGCTTCCTTCTGCAGCCAGTGCGAGGGGTCCTCGAACGCCGGCAGGATGAATTCGGCATCGACGCCGAGTTTTCTCGCCGTGCCTTCCGCGAAGCGCTCGGCGTCCTGGATCCGGGCCCGGTGCGGGCCTTCGATGGTCGCGATCAGATCCGGATTCTTCCAGATCGGCACGCCGTCCTTGCGCCAATAAAGCCCGAACGCCCAGCGCGGCAGGCTTTCGCCGGGATACCATTTGCCTTGCCCGTAATGCAGCAGCCCGCCTGGCGCGAAGCGCGTCCGCAACTTGCGTATGAGGTCGTCGGCCAGCCCGCGCTTGGTCGGGCCGACGGCTGCAATATTCCATTCCGGCGATTCCAGGTCGTCGACCGAAACGAAGGTCGGCTCACCGCCCATGGTCAGGCGCACGTCGCCGGCCTTCAGGTCGGCATCGACCTTTTCGCCGAGTGCGTCGAGACGCGACCATGATTCGTCCGAAAACGGCCGGGTGATCCGCGGCGCCTCGCGGATCCGCTTGACGTTCATGTCGAAGGCGAATTCGACGTTGGCGAATCCGACCGCGCCCGAGATCGGCGCCGCCGAGCGATAATGCGGCGTGGCGGCAACGGGAATGTGCCCCTCGCCGGTCAGCATGCCCGATGTGACGTCGAATCCGATCCACCCCGCACCGGGCAGATAGACCTCGGCCCAGGCGTGCAAATCGGTAAAGTCGTTCTCGACCTCGCGCGGTCCCTCGACCGGATCGATATCGGGGCGCAACTGAATGAGGTAGCCGGAGACGAAGCGCACGGCGAGCCCGAGATGGCGCAGCGTTTGAATCAGCAGCCACGCGGAGTCGCGGCACGATCCCGCGCCCGACGCCAGCGTCTCTTCCGGGGTCTGGATGCCCGGCTCCATGCGGATGATGTACTTGACCTGGTCGCGCAGTTTCGCATTGAGGTCGACCAGGAAATTGACCGTGCTCGCGGCCTCGCGCGGAATGCCCGCCAGATATTTCGCAAACAGCGGACCGGGCTCGATGGTCGCGAGGTATGGCGCCAGCTCGGTTTTGAGATCGTTGGTATAGGAGAACGGAAAACTGTCGGCATAGGGCTCGACGAAGAAATCGAACGGATTGATCACGGTCATCTGCGCCGTGAAATCGACCTCGATCTTCAGCTCGCTGGCCTTCTCCGGAAAGACGAAGCGGGCCAGCCAGTTGCCTTGCGGGTCCTGCTGCCAGTTCACGAAATGATTTGAAGGCGTGACCTTGAGCGAATAGCTCAGGATCGGCGTGCGGGTGTGCGGCGCCGGGCGCAGCCGTATCGTTTGAGGGCCGAGGTCGATCGGTCGGTCATATTTGTAATGCGTGACGTGATGTAGTGCGACGAAGATCGACAAAGTCTGTGTGCTCCAGCAGCTTTTTTAAGCAGAACACTGGTTCCGGTGTGGATCAAGCATTAACAACGGGCAGCGGGTGCCTATGGGACGTGCTTGGCTAAGGGCGAATAGCGAATAGCGAGTGGCGAATGGAACTATTCCCTATTAGCC
>JBAQER010000460.1:0-2094 GCA_049286845.1 Bradyrhizobium sp. | reverse complement strand
CCTCGGCTGAAGGCTCGATGGTCCGCGCGCCGCTCGCGCGCAAGTGCGCGATGCAGTCGGTGATCCATTCGACGTGCTGCTCGATCGCCACCGGCATGTTGGTGAGCACCGACGGGCTCCCGGGTCCGGTGATCGTGAACAAGTTGGGATAGCCCGGCACCTGCAGGCCGAGGTAGGTTTCGGGCCCGGCCTTCCAATCCTCGCGCAGGGACCGCCCCGCCCGGCCGCGAATGTCCATTTTCAGCAGCGGCCCGGTCAGCGCGTCGAAGCCCGTAGCAAAGACGATGATGTCGAGCGGGTGCTCCCGGCCGCCGTTTTTCCCACGTGTCTTGATGCCGGCCGGCGTGATGCGCTCGATCGGATCGGCGCGCAGGTCGACCAGCGAGACATTCGGCCGGTTGAAGGTCTCGAAGTAGTCGGTGTCGATCGGCGGGCGCTTCGCCGCATAGGGATGATCGATGTTGGCGAGCACCGCCGCGGTGGCCGGGTCCTTGACGATGGCGCGGATGCGCGCCTTCAGGAATTCGGCGGCGGTATTGTTTGCCGCCTTGTCGGTCAGCAGGTCGAAGAATGTGGCGCGGAACTGCAGCCCGCCCGTGGCCCAGGCCGCTTCGTAGATCGCCTGCCGCTCTTCGGGCGTCACGTCGGCCACCTTGCGCTCCGCGATGCGGAACGCGTGCCCATTGACGGTGGTCTGGGCGATCCCGCGGATCTCCTCGAATTGCTCGCGCACCCAGCGCTTGAATTCCGGCGTCAGCGGCGCGTTGCGCGCCGGCACGCTGTAGTTCGCGGTGCGCTGGAATACGGTCAGGTGCGCCGCGGTCTGCGCGATCACGGGCGCGGCCTGGATGCCGGTCGAACCTGTGCCGATCTGCCCGACCCGCTTGCCCGCCAAATCCACGCCCTCGTGCGGCCATTCCCCGGTGTGGTACCACTTACCGCGGAAATCCTTCAGCCCCGGGATATCCGGCACGTTCGCCGCTGACAGGCAGCCGACGGCGGTGACGAGGTAGGTCGCCGTGCAGCGCTCGCCGGACTCGGTCTCGACCTGCCAGCGGTTCGCCGACTCGTCGAAACAGGCGGCCGTCACGCGCACGCCGAAACGGATGTCGCGCCGCAGGTCGAACTTGCGCGCAACGCGATCCAGGTAGGCGCGGATCTCCGGCGGGCCCGGGTAGCGTTCCGTCGATTCCCACTCGTCGGAGAGCTCGCGCGAGAAGAAATAGCGGTAGGCATGGCTTTCCGAATCGCAGCGCGCGCCCGGGTAGCGGTTCCAGTACCAGGTCCCGCCGAGGTCGGCGCCCGCCTCGAACAGCTTCGCGTCGAGCCCCAGGCGGTCGCGCAGGCAAAGGAGCTGGTAGAGCCCCGCGAATCCCGCGCCGATGACCAGTGCGTCGAAATGCATCAGGATCGGGATTCTATCCCCGTATCTCCACTTACAATCCCGCCATGAACACCGTCCTCATCACCGGCGCCGCACGCGGCATCGGCCTCGCCACTGCGCGCGCCTTCGTCAAGGCGGGTTGGCGCGTAATCGCGCTCGACAAGGACTTCTCCACCTTCGACCTGGAAGAGGCGGACCGGATCGAGTTCGATCTGCGCAACCTCGAGCGCATTGCGGACCTGCTCGAGGACCAGGGGGAAATCCACACCCTGGTGAACAACGCCGGCGTGCTGTATTGCGACCCCTATGACGCCATTCCGGCGTCGCACCGGGAGGAAATTCTCGCGGTGAACCTGGCAGCGCCCGCGCTGCTGATCGAAGCGCTCGCGCCGCAGATGAAGCGCAGAAAATCCGGCCGCATCGTCAACGTCGGCTCGGTGGCCGCGTTCACCGGCCATCCGGACCTCTGGTACGGCATCACCAAGGCCGGCATCCTGAACTTGACCAAGGCCTGGGCGAAGGAGCTGGGGCCGCACGGCGTACTGGTCAACGCGGTCGCCCCGGGACCGACACAGACGGCGATGTACGACCAGCTGCCGCAGTCGCGCAAGGACGGCGTGATGAGAAGCGTTTATTCGGGCCGCGTCTGTGCGCCCGAGGAAGTCGCGGCTGCGATCCTGTGGCTCGGCAGTGCTTGCCCGGAGTACGTG
>JBAQER010000459.1:0-1507 GCA_049286845.1 Bradyrhizobium sp. | reverse complement strand
CGCCCAGCATGGGTGCAGCGACCTGTCCAAACCTATCATGTATGCATCTGCATGGGGCAAGTTTAGGCCGCCTTTCGGGGCAAAAGAGCTGCTTTTCGGGCCAAATCAGCAATCGTGGTGAAGGTCGGCTTCGTCCGCATCGCTTTCGAGGCCTGCCGAATCGAAGTTCTCGACCCACGACTGCAGTGCCGGCGAGAGGTGTCCGGCGGCCTTCATCTGCCGCAAGGCGATCCGGATCGTGGTGCGGCCGTGGCGATCCTGCGCCAGCGCCGATGGCGGTTCGTTGGCATCGATCGCTTCCATGATGCGCCGCTTGATCGCTGAGGTCTCGGGCGGTCCGAACCTCTCGATCATCGCCTGAAACGAACCATGGCGGGCCGCGTCGAACGGCCGGGGCTCGCCCAGCCCATCGCGCGCCGGATGCGGCGGATAGAGATGCGCGCAGGGAACCCAGCCCTCGGGGATCGGCTCGGTCGCGGGATGGGTCCTGCCGCTCTTCAACAGCTTCGGCAGGACATGGGTGTGCGGCCCGTCCGGACTTTTTCCCGAAGCGTGCGGGATCGGTTGATAGACCTCGATCCGGCCGAGCCGGCTGAGGAAGACGCGGTGCGGATTGGCCGCCAGAATCAGTCCCATCGCGGGGTTGCCGGGCTCGAACACCGCCCGGCCGGCGTGCCGGCGCAACTGTGCCGCGGTGTCGCTATCGCCGACGCGGACGCAGAAATCCGCATGTGGCGCGCCGAGGCCAAGATCGAACAGAATCGATTCGCGATCCTCCGCGCGCAGGGCGTTGCGGTCGGCGCCGAGTTCGGTCAGCACGGTTCGGCCGCCCATCGCGCCATCGTCGTCAGTCAGGCACAGCGCGATGCGCTGATTCCAGCCTGACTTGGTGATGCTTTCGGAGGCGAGAGGCCGGTTGCGCGGATGATGCCTGATGACGATGCCGCCGCGCGGCGTGACGGCCGACACGGCGTCGTCGGCCTGCCGCAGCGCGACCGGCTCATCGCGATCGCGCGAGAACTCGGCGATGGCGCCGAAGGTGCCGAGGCTCCATTGTGTATCGGGATCGGCGATCGCCCCCTGCAGCAGATCGATCGTCGCAGCACGCATCGTTCGCTATCCTCCCGGCATCCGGCCGGGAGAATAGCGTCACGGGAGATCGGGGCAAGCCGGTCCGGGCAGGACCGGCTTTAGTTCTTGTTTTGACGCGTTTTCTTCACGCGAACCGGTATCCACTTCGCTCGAAAACGCTATGGCCGTCAGAACGTCGCGCCGGCCTTCACCATGTAGGTACGGCCCGGCAGCGGGTAGGCGCTGAAGCGGCCGGCGGTGAAGCTGCTCGCCACCGCGTAGTCGTAGTACAGCGCGTCGAGGATGTTGTTCACGGAGAGCGACCAGAAGAAGTGCTCGTATTCGCCGCTCAGCTTGAAGTCGATCGTGGCGCTGGCCGGAATCCGCCGCTGGGTGTTGGCCTGGTCGTTGTCCATGAAGCGTTCGCTCCAGCCGC
>JBAQER010000458.1:0-1753 GCA_049286845.1 Bradyrhizobium sp. | reverse complement strand
AGACCATCATTGTTTGCAAGACCGGGCGTTCCGCAGCGGGAGCGGAAATCGCGCGGTCTCACACGGGGACAATGGTGGGTTCGGCCGAGGCCTACGAAGCGGCATTCCGGAAAGTCGGCATCATTGCGCGAAATCACCTGGACGATGTACTTGAAACTGCGACCTTCTTCGCGAAGGTCGGGCGACCGCGAAGCAGCGGTGTCGGAGTAGTCACCACGTCTGGGAGTTTGGCCGTCATGGCGGCCGATCTCGGCGGAGATCTGGGGCTACCCCTGCCGCACCCCGCATCCGGGACACGAGAGCGTCTCGCCAAGGTGCTGCCCTCATTTGCGACTATCAGCAACCCGCTCGACACGACTGCATCGGTGTTGCGCGACCTGGCCCTTTTCAAAGAATGCGTTGCAGCCATGGCGGCAGATCCTGCTTTCTGCGCCTTGGCTATACCCATTCCATATGCCCAGCCGCAGGCAGCGGTGGACCGTGCGAAGTTCATTTGCGAACTGGCAGCCGACTTGGATGTGCCCATCTGCATCGCATGGACGAGCGAGATCCTGGATGGCGAAGCCACTCGCATCTACGAGCAGGATCCGAAAGTCGCGTTCTTCAGATCGATGCGGCGCTGTTTCGAGGCCGTTCGCGATTGGCAATGGCGCGAAGGCGTGCGGCAACGATCACGGCACCATGAATTCGACCCGAAGTTTGCCGAAACGCGGTCTCAGGCCGAGGCATTGCTGGGCACGGCAAGGTCGGAACTGCGCAGCCTGACAGAGCGCGAATGCAAGCGTCTTCTTGCTGCTTACGACATCCCGGTGACGCGCGAGCGCGTCTGTGCCGATACGGAGGCGGCCGTCGCTGCCGCACGCGACATCGGCTATCCGGTAGCTTTGAAGATCGAATCACCCGACATCGAGCACAAGACAGATGCAGGGGTCGTGCGACTGGGTCTGGCAGAAGAGGCTGCTCTACGGCAGGCGTGTCAAGAGGTGCTGCAAGCGGCGCAATCCATTCAGCCGCCTCCACGGATCAACGGACTGCTGGTGCAGGAGATGTCACCCAGCGGTTTGGAAATCGTGGTGGGCGCGCGCTACGACAAGCAGTTTGGGCCAGTAATGGTCATCGGCTTGGGAGGTATCTGGGTAGAGGTACTCAACGATGTGAGCGTAGTACTGCCCCCAGTTTCGACCGAAGACGTCGTCATGCTGCTACGCAACCTGCGTGGGAGTCGTCTATTGGATGGCTTTCGCGGTTCGCCCTCAATCGACGTCAGTGCTCTTGGAAACTTAATTAGTCGAATTTCTGAATTCATCGTCGATCTTGGCGACAATTTTTCAGAGTTGGATATAAATCCGATCATCGTAACTGGATCCAGCGCCATTATTGTTGACGGGTTAATTGTTCCATCTGGGTTGGAAGCAACCTCAAAGACCAAGGGGTAGTTGGAGTATGGGCCGTTACTACGAAGAGTTCGAAGTCGGACAAACGTTTGTTACTGAAAAGCGAACCATATCGGATGCCGACATAAGTGCCTTCGCCGAACTGTCCGGCGATCACAATAAACTGCACATCGACGAAGATTACGCCAAAACCACACCCTTCAAAACCCGCATCGCGCATGGGCCGCTTGGCTTCGCTATTGCAACAGGCCTGAGCTATAGCACCGGGCTTTTCGATGGAACGACCCTGGCGCTGCTTGGCGTGGAATGGAGCTTTACCGCCCCGATTTTCCCCGGAGATACTCTTCACGTCGAAATGC
>JBAQER010000457.1:0-2716 GCA_049286845.1 Bradyrhizobium sp. | reverse complement strand
GTATAGAACACCGTGACGACTTCGCCGATCCTGACCTCGATCTCGGTCTGCTCCGGCTCAAACTTCCACGGCAGCCCCGCCCCGACATTGGCGTCGAAGCGCACCGCGATCTTGCGCGTCAGCGGCGCGCCCGCCGGCGCCGAGGTCGCTACCTGGGTGGTGCCGTTGAAGCCGGTGGTGCGGCAGAACCAGTTGTAGAACGGCACCGCGGCGTAGGCCGCACCGACCATCAGCACCACGACCAGGCCGCAGACCGCAGCCACTGCCGCGTCGCGGCCAAGGCCGCGCAACGCTACCCGGTGCGGATTCGCCTCGTGGCTTGTGGTCGGCACCTGCGACATCGTCGGTTTGGTCTCCATGTCGATTACGTCGGCCGCACTAGAACGCCGGTCCCTTTGACCATGGTGACCGCGAAAAACAGCACAACGAGGACGCCGAGCGCCAGCGCGATGGCGATCGAACGTTGACGGCGGCTTTTCTTCTGCGCCTCGGTGAGGACGATTCCGTCCGGCTTTTGTTGGTCATCCATCGCCTCGCCATGCGCCCCCTACCAGATCGACGCCGCGACGGCATGGACGACAACCTCGAGCAGCAAGGTCGCGAACAGCGCGAACAGATAAAAAATCGAGAATGCGAAAAGCTTTCGGGTGGCGCGCAGCGCCCGGCTTCCGGTGCGGTGACGGTAGACGTTGACCGCGAGCGCCAGCATACCGGCGCCGAGCACCAGCGAGGTCACGCCATAGACCGCGTCGAAGTAACCGAGCGGCCACGGCGCGAAGGCGACCGCGACCAGCACGATGGTGTAAAGCAGGATCTGCAGCCGGGTCGCGTCGGGCCCGGCGACCACGGGCAGCATCGGGATGCCGGCGCGGGCATAGTCGTCGCTGCGGAACAACGCCAAGGCCCAGAAATGCGGCGGGGTCCAGAAGAAGATGATCAGGAACAGCAGCAGCGGCTCCATCGACAGCGAGCCGGTCGCCGCCGCCCACGCCACCACCGGCGGCAGCGCGCCGGCGGCGCCGCCGATCACGATATTCTGCGCGGTCCAGCGCTTCAGCGCCATGGTGTAGATCACGACGTAGAAGAAGATCGTGAACGCCAGCAACGCGCCGGCGAACCAGTTGACCAGGATGCCGAGCGTCATCACCGAGAAGAATGCCAGCGTCATGCCGAACGCCGTCGCCTCAGCCTGCGTGATGCGCCCGCGCGGGATCGGCCGGTTGGCGGTGCGCGACATCTTGGCGTCGATGTCAGCCTCATAGGCCATGTTCAGCGCGCCGGAGGCACCGGCGCCGACCGCGATGCAAAGGATCGAGGTGAAAGCCAGCACCGGATGCACATGGCCGGGCGCGATCATCAGGCCGACCAGCGCGGTGAAGATCACCAGCGACATCACCCGCGGCTTCAACAGCGCGATGTAATCGGCGACATCGGCCTCCGAAATCCGGGGCGACAGCTCGATGGCGTTGTGATCGACAACCGACAAGACTGGTCTCGCTTCCCTAACAGACGCGGCGCGATCGACGCGCCGCGCTTTCCTTCATTACTGCACGCGGGGCAGCACTTCGAACTGATGGAACGGCGGCGGCGACGGCAGCGTCCATTCCAGCGTGGTGGCGCCCACCCCCCACGGATTGGCCGCAGCCTTTTCCTTGCGCATGAACGCCAGCACCACGCCATAGATGAAGATCAGAACGCCGAAGCCGGAGATGAAGGAGCCAACCGAGGACACCAGATTCCAGCCGGCGAAGGCGTCGGGATAATCGACGTAGCGGCGCGGCATGCCGGAAAGACCGAGGAAGTGCTGCGGGAAGAACACCAGGTTGACGCCGACGAAGGTGACCCAGAAATGCAGCTTGCCGATGGTCTCCGAATACATGTAGCCGAACATTTTCGGGAACCAGTAATACCAGGCGGCGAAGATGCCGAAGGTCGCGCCGAGCGACATCGTGTAGTGGAAATGCGCCACCACATAATAGGTATCCTGCAGCACGCGATCGACGCCGGCATTCGACAGCACGACGCCGGTGACGCCGCCGACCGTAAACAGGAAGATGAAGCCGATCGCCCACAGCATCGGCGTCCTGAACTCGATCGAGCCGCCCCACATCGTGGCGATCCAGGAGAAGATCTTCACGCCGGTCGGCACCGCGATCACCATGGTGGCGGCGACGAAGTAGGCCTGCGTCGCCGAGGACATGCCGACCGTGTACATGTGGTGCGCCCACACCACGAAGCCGATGCCGCCGATCGCGACCATGGCATAGGCCATGCCGAGATAGCCGAACACCGGCTTCTTCGAGAAGGTCGAGACGATCTGGCTGATCACGCCGAAGCCCGGCAGGATCAGGATGTAGACTTCGGGATGGCCGAAGAACCAGAACAGATGCTGGAACAGCACCGGGTCGCCGCCGCCTTCGGCTGAAAAGAAGGTGGTGCCGAAATTGCGGTCGGTAAGCAGCATGGTGATGGCGCCGGCGAGCACCGGCAGCGACAGCAGCAGCAGGAACACCGTCACCAGGATCGACCACACGAACAGCGGCATCTTGTGCAGGGTCATGCCCGGCGCGCGCATGTTGAAGATGGTGGTGATGAAGTTGATGGCGCCGAGGATCGAGGAAGCACCGGCGATGTGGAGCGACAGGATCGCAAGATCCATTGCCGGTCCGGGCTGGCCCGATGTCGACAGCGGCGGATAGATCGTCCAGCCGCCGCC
>JBAQER010000456.1:0-1700 GCA_049286845.1 Bradyrhizobium sp. | reverse complement strand
CAACTGAAGAAGCTCGAAGCGCCGCCGGCTGCGGCCAAGTAGGAGCCGGCCATGATTTCAAAGTTCTTCATCGAGCGGCCCGTCCTTTCCAACGTCATCGCGATCCTGATGATCCTGATCGGCGGCGTGGCGCTGTTCAGCCTCGCGGTCGCGCAATATCCCGACGTGGTGCCGCCGACGGTGCAGGTCACCACCCGCTATCCCGGCGCCAGCGCCAAGACCGTGATCGACACCGTGGCGCTGCCGATCGAGCAGCAGGTCAACGGCGTCGAGGACATGCTTTACATGCAGTCCTACAGCGGCGCGGACGGCACCTACTCGCTGACTGTGACCTTCAAGATCGGTACCGATCTCAATTTCGCGCAGGTGCTGGTGCAGAACCGGGTGTCGAGCGCGCTGTCGCAACTGCCGCAGTCGGTCCAGAATCAGGGCGTCACCGTGCAGAAGAGGTCGACGGCGATCCTGCTGTTCGTGACGCTGACCTCGCCGAATGCGACCTATGACAGCCTTTTCCTCTCCAATTACGCCACCATCAATATCCGGGACGAACTGTCGCGACTGCCGGGGGTGGGCAACGTCACGGTGTTCGGCGCCGGCCAGTATTCGATGCGGGTCTGGCTCGACCCGAACAAGCTGCAGGTCCGCGGGCTGATGCCGCAGGACGTCATTTCCTCGATCCAGCAGCAGAGCCAGCAGGTGACCGCGGGCCAGGTCGGCGCGCCGCCGACGCCGGCCGGGCAGGCGTTCCAGTACACGCTCAACGTCAACGGACGGCTCGACGACAAGAGCCAATTCGAGAACATCATCGTCAAGACCGGCAGCAGTGGCGACGTCACCCGCGTGCGCGACGTCGGCTGGGTCGAACTGGGCGCGCAGACCTACAGCCAGATATTCTCGCTCAACAACAAGCCTTCCACGGGCATCGGCGTATTCCAGTCGCCGGGCGCCAACGCGCTCGAGGTCGAGAAGGCGGTCGAGGCCAAGATGGCGGCGCTGGCGAAGAGGTTTCCGCAGGACATCAAATACGACACGCCGTTCGACACCACCAAATTCGTCTCGGAATCGATCAAGGAAGTCTACAAGACCCTGATCGAGGCCGGCTTCCTGGTCCTGATCGTAATCCTGATCTTTCTGCAGGACTGGCGGGCGATGCTGGTCCCCGCCACCACCGTGCCGGTGACGATCATCGGCGCCTTCGCCGCGATGGCGGCGCTCGGCTTCACCGTCAACATCTCGACCCTGTTTGCGATCGTGCTCGCGATCGGCATCGTGGTGGACGACGCCATCGTCGTGGTCGAGGGCCGCGCACAATATCGAGCAGGGCATGTCGGGCCATGACGCGGCGATCAAGGCGATGGATGCGCTGTTCGCGCCGATCGTCGGCATCACGCTGGTGCTGATCTCGGTGTTCCTGCCGGCGGCGTTCCTGCCGGGGCTGACGGGACGGATGTACGCGCAATTCGCGCTGGTGATCGCCGCGACCGCGCTGCTCAGCGCCGTCAACGCCGCAACGCTGAAGCCAACGCAATGCGCGCTGTGGCTGCGCCGGCCGGTGCCGCCGGAACAGCGCAACTTCTTCTATCGCGGCTTCAACGCGGTCTATGACCGCCTCGAGCGGCGTTATGGCCGGCTGATCGGCCGGCTGGTCGCGCGCAGTGGAGCGTCGGTGATATCGGCGCTGATCCTGATCGGCATTGCCG
>JBAQER010000455.1:0-4195 GCA_049286845.1 Bradyrhizobium sp. | reverse complement strand
GTCGACAACATGGAAGCCATCGACGCCCACGTCACGCCGGAGGGCGACACCGTGCTGACGCTGGTCTCCGACGATAATTTTTCGATGATCCAGCGCAACCTGATGCTGCAGTTCACGCTGATGGATTGAGGTCGCCGGGACGACGTTTGAGCTGCAGCCCGCGGAAAATTTGGCGATCCCGGGAGTTGGTAATCGGCCGCCGCGGCCCTTAGAGTATTCCAAGAGCCGATCCCTCCCATTCTCCGGATACCCAGCATGAGCGCCCTGTTTTCCCCGATCACCCTGCGCGGCCTTGCGCTGCCCAACCGCATCATGGTGGCGCCGATGTGCCAGTATTCGGCCGAAAACGGCGAGGCCAATGACTGGCACTTCACCCACATCAACAGCCTGGCGCTGTCGGGGGCGGCGATGTTCTGCATCGAGGCGACCGCGGTGGAGGCGATCGGCCGCATCACCCCGGGCTGCCTCGGCCTGTGGAACGACGCCACCGAGGCGGCGCTGAGGCCGATCCTGGCCTCGGTGCGCAAGCATTCGAAGGTCGCGGTCGCGATGCAGCTCGCCCATGCCGGCCGCAAGGCGTCGAGCCACACGCCATGGGACGGCGGCCAGCTGATC
Organism: Bradyrhizobium sp.; assembly: GCA_049286845.1. Taxonomy (GTDB): domain Bacteria; phylum Pseudomonadota; class Alphaproteobacteria; order Rhizobiales; family Xanthobacteraceae; genus Bradyrhizobium. The sequence continues at coordinate 3,580 of JBAQER010000455.1, read as the reverse complement.
CCGCTCGCCCAGGGCGGCTGGCAGGCCGAGGGTCCCTCCGCGGTGCCGCACAAGGAAACCGAGACGCCGCCGCGCGCGTTCGATGCGGCGGGACTGAAGCGCGTGCGCGAGGCTTTCGTCGCTTCGGCCAAACGCGCCGAGCGGCTCGGCATCGACGCGCTGGAAGTGCATTGCGCGCACGGCTATCTCCTGCACCAGTTCCTGTCGCCGATATCGAACAAGCGCGGCGACGAATATGGCGGCTCCCTGCAGAACCGGATGCGCTTTCCGCTCGAAGTGTTCGAGGCGGTGCGCGCGGCGTTTCCGGCGAGCAAGCCGGTCGGCCTGCGGGTGTCGGCGACCGACTGGGTCGAGGGCGGTTGGGACCTGCCGCAAACCATCGAATTCGTGCGCGAGCTGAAGAAGCGCGGCCTCGACTGGATCGACGTCTCCTCCGGCGGCGTGTCGCCGTTGCAGAAGATTCCGCTCGGTCCCGGCTACCAGGTGCCGCTGGCGCAGGCGGTGAAGGAAGCAACCGGTCTCACCACCATCGCCGTCGGGCTGATCACCGAAGCCCGGCAGGCCGAGGACATCGTCGCTTCCGGCAAGGCCGACATGGTCGCGCTCGCCCGCGGCATGCTCTACGACCCGCGCTGGGGCTGGCACGCCGCCGCCGAACTCGGCGGTGAGGTCGCAGCACCCCCGCAATACTGGCGCTCGCAGCCCTCGACGCAGAAGGCGCTGTTCGGCGCCACCACGTTCGGGACGCGGTAGGCCTCAGGCCTTCTTCTTCGCCATCTCCGCGATCGCGTGGATCGCCGCGATATAACCGTAAGGCCCCAGGCCGCAGATCACGGCGGTCGCGGCCGACGAAATTTTGGAATGGCGGTGCAGCTCGTCGCGGGCGTGGATGTTGGAGATGTGCACCTCCAGCACCGGCCCCTCGAACGCCTTGATGGCGTCGATGATGGCGATCGAAGTGAAGGAATAGGCGGCCGGATTGATGATGATGGCGTCGGCGTCCTGCCGCGCCGACTGGATCAGGTCGACCAGCGCGCCTTCATGGTTGGACTGGTGAAACGACAGCGCAAGGCCCAGCCGCGCCGCGTGCTGCTCGCAGTTCTCCCTGATCTGCGCCAGCGTGGTGGTGCCGTAGATATGCGGCTCCCGCACGCCCAGCAGATTGAGGTTGGGGCCGTTCAGGATCATCACGCGTTTCATGTTCTTTCCCTTGTGAGCGCGCGGGCCTCATGGTTCGAGACGCGCGGCGTTGCCGCGCTCCTCACCATGAGGGACAGGGTTTTTCCTCATCCTGAGGAGCGCGCACTTGCGCGCGTCTCGAAGGATGAGGCCACCGTACCGGATCATGCCGCGTCGCCCCGCCTCACGCCGCCCGCACGCTGTCGAGGAATTTCTCGACTTCGGATTTGAGGTGGGTCGAGACCTCGGCGAGTTCCTGCGCCGATTTCAGCATCTGGCCCGAGGTGGTTTCGGTCTCGATCGCGCCCTTGGCGACCCGCTCGATGTTGTCGGCGACGTCGAGGGTGCCGCCGGCGGCGGCCTCGACGCCCTGCGCGATGCTCTGCGTCGCGGTGCCCTGCTGCTCGACCGCCGACGAAATCGAGGTCGAGATCCCGCTGATGCGCTCGATGGTCTGCCCGATCGCCTTGATCGCATTGACCGACTCTTCGGTGGCGCGCTGCATGTTGACGATATGCGATGAGATCTCGTCGGTCGCCTTCGCGGTCTGGCCGGCCAGCGTCTTGACCTCCTGCGCCACCACGGCGAATCCGCGTCCGGCGTCGCCGGCGCGCGCGGCCTCGATGGTGGCGTTGAGCGCCAGAAGGTTGGTCTGTTCGGCGATCGAGGTGATCAGCTTGACCACGTCGCCGATGCGGTCGCCCGCCGCCGACAGTTCCGCCATCCGCTCGTCGGTGGCATTGGCCTGCTTGACCGCGTCGGTGGCGACGCCGTTCGATTCCTGCACCCTTCGGCTGATCTCGACGATCGACTGCGACAGTTCGCTGGAAGCGGCCGCGGCGGAGCGGACGTGTTCGGAGGCAGCCCGCGAGGCTTCCGCGGACCGGCCCGACATCTCCGCGGTCGAATGCGCCGTCACCGACAGCAGCCTGGCATCCCTTTCGAATTGCCCCGAGGAATTCAGCACCCGCTCGATGATGCCGCCGATGTTGCTGCGGAAGTCGTCGACGAACCGGTTCATGTCGGCCTTGCGCTGCTCCATCGCCTGTTTTTCGGCCTCGACGCGTTCGCGTTCGAGCTGGTGGCGTTCCATCCGGTTGATCTTGAAAACGCCGATGGTGCGGGCGATCGCGCCGATCTCGTCGTGGCGGTCGGCGTGATGCACTTCGACGTCGGTGCGTCCCTCGGCAATCCCGGTCAGCGATTCCGTCACCGCCCGCAGCGGCCGGGTGACGCGGCGGACCATCATCATCGTCATCGCCAGCACCAGCAGGGCCGCGAACGCGCCGGCGATGCCCATCGCCCACAGCGCCTGCGACAGCGTGCCGTCGAGCTCGGCGGTGGGAATGCCGACGAAGACCAGGCCGATCACCTTGCCGGCGTCGCCGAACACCGGCTGGTAGGCCGTGAAGAAGCGGCGGCCGAACAGGATCGCCGGGCCCTTATAGGCCTCGCCGCGGCGAACCACCGGCTGCGCCGGATGATCGGCCGCAAGCTGGGTGCCGACGGCGCGGTCGCCGTTTTCCTTTTTCAGGTTGGTGGTGCGGCGGATGAACTGCTTCGAGGCATCGTCGTAGACGAACAGGGTGGCGACGCCGCCGACATAGGAGGTCGAGCGGTCGACGATCTTGTGGTCGGTAAATTCCGGCATCTTCGGAATGTCGACGCGATCGACGATGCCCTGCTTCAGCGCGATCTTCGCATTGGCGAAGCTTTCGCCGAAGGCGAGGCTGAGGGTGCGCAGGTTGACGTCGATGTCGTTCAGGGCGCGGTTGTCGAAGTCGCGGCTCAGCGACCAGTAGCCGGCGCCTACCACCAGCGCGGTATTCACCGCGATCAGCAGCGCCGCACTGAGGACGGCCTTCGGCCCGAGGTTCATGCGTAGAAAAGCGAAACTGCCTGCCTTGAGTCCAAACGCCATCGGGCTCTCCAAAGTGCGACTTGATCGCAAAAGCGCATTTTTAAGCATTTCCTTTACGATTGGCTTAATGAAAGCCCGCCGCGCGGAATTTGGCGGGGCGCGCGGGGGCTTGCGGAGCCATCACCGCGAGCAAGGCTGCGTTCGCTCGTCCCTGAGGTTGCCGGCGATGTCGTCGCGGCGAACGTTGGGAGCCCGGCGTGATTGCGTGGAGCCCGTCATCGGGGCTGCTGGTTCATTGAAATGATGGTCGCACATCCGGGCCTCGTGGTTCGAGACGCGCGGCGTTGCCGCGCTCCTCACCATGAGGGGTTAGAACATCAGGGGTTGGAACCTCGTCCTGAGGAGCGCGCTCTTGCGTACTCGTCCGAGGACGGCCGTCTTGCGGGTTTTTCCGATCTGTAGCTGACTGTCGGTATGGATATCCTTACTGATAGTCGCCGAGTGCGTCGCCTTGAAGTTGTTGAAACTGGTCGGCGTCGG
>JBAQER010000454.1:0-3298 GCA_049286845.1 Bradyrhizobium sp. | reverse complement strand
GTGCGGCCCGGCAAGGCGCCAGGCGCATTCTCGCATCCGACCACGCCGTCGGCGCACCCTTACGTGCTGATGAATTATCAGGGCAAACCGCGCGACGTGATGACGCTTGCCCATGAACTCGGTCATGGTGTGCATCAGGTGCTGGCGGCGAAAAATGGGGCGCTGATGGCGCCGACGCCGCTGACACTGGCGGAAACCGCCAGCGTGTTCGGCGAGATGTTGACCTTCAAGCGGCTATTGGCGGAGACCAAGAGCGCCAGGCAGCGCCAGGCGCTGCTCGCCGGCAAGGTCGAGGACATGATCAATACCGTGGTGCGGCAGATCGCGTTCTATTCGTTCGAGCGCGCCATTCACACCGAACGGAAGAACGGCGAATTGACCGCCGAGCGGATCGGCGAGATCTGGCTCAGCGTGCAGGGTGAGAGCTTGGGACCCGCAATCGACATCCGGCCGGGCTACGAGAATTTCTGGATGTACATCCCGCACTTCATCCATTCGCCATTCTACGTCTACGCCTACGCGTTCGGCGATTGCCTGGTGAACTCGCTCTATGCGGTCTACGAGAATGCGCAAGGCGGCTTTGCCGAGCGCTATCTGGCGATGCTGGCGGCCGGCGGCACCAAGCATTATTCCGAACTGCTGAAACCGTTCGGGCTCGACGCCAAGGATCCCAAATTCTGGGACGGCGGGCTGTCGGTGATCTCGGGTATGATCGATGAGCTGGAAACGATGGGCTGACGAGGTCGCGCTCATGATCGAAAAGCCGACGCGCCGCGCCGTACTCGGAGCGGGAGTCTTCGCGGCCGGTTCATGGCTCGCGATCGACAGCAGCGTCGCTGAGGTTCCGCTTTCGCTCACGCCCGCCTGCCACGACGGCGACCAGGCAACATTGCGGCAGACCGAAGGGCCGTTCTTCAAGCCGTCCTCGCCGGAGCGGATCGAGCTGCTTGAAACGGGCATGGCTGGGCAGCCGATCGAACTGGTTGGCTTCGTGCTGTCCCGCGCCTGTAAACCGCACGCCGGGGCCCTACTGGATTTCTGGCAGGCCGACGACAAAGGCCAGTATGACAATTCCGGTTTCCGCCTGCGCGGCCATCAGTTCACCGACGCCGAAGGGCGCTATCGCTTGCGCAGTATCGTGCCCGGCGCCTATGCCGGCCGCACGCGCCATATCCATGTGAAGGTGCAGCCGCGCGGCGGCCGCGTGCTGACCACCCAGCTCTATTTCCCCGGAGAGTCACAGAACCGTTCGGACGGCCTCTTTCGCCGCGAGTTGCTGGTGCGCACGGCCAAGAACGCGGGATGGGTCGCCGGGCGGTTCGACTTCGTGCTCGATTAGGTGCTTCGGGTAAACGTTTCCGGCGGCGATGAGCCGATCATTTGCCCGGGGCTCGCCGTCCGCCCGAGCGTATCGGGTCCGGCCGCCGGTTCGATCCCGGTTCTCCGACCACGACTCCGCCCGGTATTTTCGCGAGAGTCGGTGGACGGGCCGCCCGGTGGCAGCTGGTATGGAATTTTTTCCTAAAGTGAACGATGGGAATAATTCTCCCCATGCCGCCAGCAAAGCAGGCCTGACCCGCTGGATCAGGGACAACTGGCCGGCGGGGCCTGCCAAACAGGACCGCCGGACGTGCACAAGCCGCCTGCCGCCGTTGCCCTCCCGGATGGTTTGCGGTAATTGCCACGCCAGAGCCGAAACCTGACTGGGGATACCGATGGCAGAGCATAACGAAGTGGCCTACACGACCGCTGACGGCAACGATTATCCGGCCCATGAGCAGACCTATGAAGGTTTCATCATGCTGGTGAAGTACGGCACCGCTGCCGTCATTTTCATCGTGGCCATGATGGCGATTTTCCTGACCTGATCGCTGCCCGATCGCCGCCACCCGGCGGCGATTGGAAAGACTGCCCGCCTTCCGGTCTCAAAACCGGGTATCCATCCTTGCGCAATAAGCGCTAGTTTGCTTGCGCAGTGCGCTGCTCGCGCCGCCGGAGGCCCCATGAAGATTGCCGTCGCCAAGGAAATCGACCCATCCGAGCCGCGGGTCGCCGCTTCGCCGGACACGGTGAAAAAATTCAAGGCGCTGGGCGTCGATATCGCGGTCGAGCCGGGTGCGGGCATCAAGTCGGGCCTGCCGGATTCCGAATTCACCGCGGCCGGTGCCACCGTCGGCGCCGACGCGCTCAAGGACGCCGACATCATCATCAAGGTGAAGCGGCCCGAAGCTTCAGAACTGGCCAGGTACAAGCGCGGTGCGCTGGTCATCGCCATCATGGACCCTTACGGCAACGACGCCGCGCTGAAAGCGATGGCGGACGCCGGCATCTCTGCATTCGCGATGGAGTTGATGCCGCGCATCACCCGCGCCCAGGTGATGGACGTGCTGTCGAGCCAGGCCAATCTCGCCGGCTACCGCGCCGTGATCGAGGCGGCAGAAGCTTTCGGCCGCGCCTTTCCGATGATGATGACGGCGGCCGGCACCATCCCGGCGGCCAAGGTATTCGTGATGGGCGTCGGCGTTGCCGGCCTGCAGGCGATCGCGACCGCGCGGCGGCTAGGCGCCGTCGTCACCGCCACCGACGTGCGGCCGGCGACCAAGGAGCAGGTCGAAAGCCTCGGCGCCAAATTCCTCGCCGTCGAGGACGAAGAGTTCAAGAACGCCCAGACCGCCGGCGGCTATGCCAAGGAAATGTCGAAAGAGTATCAGGCCAAGCAGGCCGCGCTGACCGCCGAGCACGTCAAGAAGCAGGACATCGTCATCACCACGGCGCTGATCCCGGGCCGCCCGGCGCCGAAGCTCGTCAGCGCGGAAATGGTGAAGTCGATGAAGCCCGGCTCGGTGCTGGTGGATCTCGCTGTCGAGCGCGGTGGCAATGTCGAGGGCGCCAGGGCCGGCGAAGTGGTCGATACCGACGGCGTCAAGATCGTCGGCTACACCAATGTCGCAGGCCGCGTCGCGGCGTCGGCCTCGAGCCTCTATGCGCGCAATCTGTTTTCGTTCATCGAAACCCTTGTCGACAAGGCCAGCAAGTCGCTTGCGGTGAACTGGGACGACGAACTGGTGAAGGCGACCGCGCTGACCAAGGACGGCGCCGTCATTCATCCGAACTTCCAGCCGAAGATTTGAGGAGAGCCGCCATGGATCATATTGCGCAGGCCGTTGACCCCTTCGTGTTCCGGCTGTCGATTTTCGTGCTCGCCGTGTTCGTCGGCTACTTCGTGGTGTGGTCGGTGACCCCGGCGCTGCATACGCCGCTGATGTCGGTGACCAATGCGATCTCCTCGGTGATCGTG
>JBAQER010000453.1:0-4724 GCA_049286845.1 Bradyrhizobium sp. | reverse complement strand
AGTTTGCGGTCGAGCACGGCTTCCAGGTGATGGTTCTGCGCCTCGGCGTGATAGATCTTCTGGCCCTTTTCTTCCTTCTGCCGCACGAACAGCTTCGAGAAGTCGAGCCCCTTGGCCTTCCAGTGCGCCACCAAGGTGGACTGGTCGAGCATCTGGGTCTGGCCCACCATTTCGTTGAAGGTGCGGTAGCCGAGCTGCGCCATGATTTCGCGGACTTCCTCGGCGACGAAGAAGAAGTAGTTGATGACGTGCTCGGGCTGGCCGGTGAAGCGCTTGCGCAGCACCGGGTCCTGGGTGGCGACGCCGACCGGGCAGGTGTTGAGATGGCACTTGCGCATCATGATGCAGCCGGCCGCGATCAGCGGCGCGGTGGCGAAGCCGAATTCGTCGGCCCCGAGCAGCGCGCCGATCACGACGTCACGCCCGGTGCGGAAGCCGCCGTCGACCTGCACCACGATGCGGCTGCGCAGCTGCTCGCGCACCAGCGTCTGGTGGGTTTCGGCCAACCCGATTTCCCAGGGGCTGCCGGCATGCTTGATCGAGGTCAAGGGGGAGGCGCCGGTGCCGCCCTCGAAGCCCGCGATGGTGACGTGGTCGGCGCGCGCCTTGGCAACGCCGGCCGCGACGGTGCCGACGCCGATTTCGGAGACCAGCTTGACCGATACCTGGCCGTCCGGATTGACATTCTTCAGGTCGTAGATCAGCTGTGCCAGATCCTCGATCGAATAAATGTCGTGATGCGGCGGCGGCGAAATCAGGCCGACGCCGGGCGTCGAATGCCGCACCTTTGCGATGGTGGCGTCGACCTTGTGGCCAGGCAGCTGTCCGCCTTCGCCGGGCTTGGCGCCCTGCGCCATCTTGATCTGCATCATGTCGGAATTGACGAGATATTCCGTCGTGACGCCGAAACGGCCCGAGGCGACCTGCTTGATCGCCGAGCGCATGGAATCGCCGTTCGGCAGCGGCTTGAAGCGATCGCTCTCCTCGCCGCCTTCGCCGGTGTTGGACTTGCCGCCGATCCGGTTCATCGCGATCGCCAGTGTCGTGTGCGCCTCGCGCGAGATCGAGCCGAAGCTCATCGCGCCGGTGGCAAAGCGCTTGACGATGTCCTTGGCCGGCTCGACCTGGTCGAGGGCGACAGGCTTGCGCTTCTCGTCCTCGGCGGTCTTGATCTTGAACAGGCCGCGCAAGGTCACAAGCCGCTCGGACTGTTCGTTGAGGATCTTGGCGAACGCCTTGTAGCGCTCCAGCGAATTTCCGCGCACGGCATGCTGCAGCGTGGAGACGGATTCCGCGGTCCATGCGTGATCCTCGCCGCGGGTGCGGTAGGCATATTCGCCGCCGACGTCGAGCGCGGTCTTGTATTGCAGCGCGTCGCCGAACGCGTCCGCGTGGCGGCGCGCGGTTTCCTCGGCGATTTCAGCCAGCCCCACGCCTTCGATGCGGGTATGGGTGCCGACGAAATACTTCGCGACGAAATCCGCCTTCAGCCCGACCGCGTCGAAGATCTGCGCGCCGCAATAGGACTGGTAGGTCGAGATGCCCATCTTCGACATCACCTTGAGCAGGCCCTTGCCGATCGACTTGATGTAGCGTTTGACTATCTCGTAGTCGTCGAGCGACCCCGGCAGGCGGTCCTTCATCGAGATGATGGTCTCGAAAGCGAGATAGGGATTGATCGCCTCGGCGCCGTAGCCGGCGAGGCAGGCGAAGTGATGCACCTCGCGCGGTTCGCCGGATTCGACCACGATGCCGACCGAGGTACGCAATCCGGTGCGGATCAGGTGATGATGCACGGCGGCGCAGGCGAGCAGCGACGGGATCGGAATCCGGTCGGTGCCGGCCATGCGGTCGGACAGGATGATGATGTTGACGCCCTCGCGGACGGCGGCTTCCGCGCGCGCGCAGAGTTCGTCGAGCACCTGCTCGAGGCCGGCCGCGCCGAATCCGGCGTGGAAGGTGGTATCGAGCGTGCGCGACACGAAATGGGTGTCGGCGACCTCGGAGATCGAGCGGATCTTTTCCAGATCCGCATCGGTCAGGATCGGCTGGCGCACTTCGAGCCGCTTGGTACCGGCCATGCCCTGCAGGTCGAACAGGTTAGGCCGCGGCCCGATGATCGAGACCAGGCTCATCACCAGCTCCTCGCGGATCGGATCGATCGGCGGGTTGGTGACCTGCGCGAAATTCTGCTTGAAGTAGGTGAAGAGCTGCTTCGGCTTGTCCGACAGCGCCGAGATCGGCGTGTCGTTGCCCATCGAGCCGTTGGCTTCCTCGCCGGTCGAGGCCATCGGCGTCATCAGGATGGAGATGTCTTCCTGCGAATAGCCGAACGCCTGCTGCCGGTCCAACAGCGGCAGGTTCGAACGCATGCCCTTGGTCGGGGCATCCGGCAGTTCCTCGAGCACGATCTGGGTGCGGTCGAGCCACGCGCGGTAGGGATGGCTCTTGGCCAGTTGCGCCTTGATCTCGTCGTCGGGAATCAGGCGGCCCTGTTCGAGGTCGACCAGCAGCATCTTGCCGGGCTGCAGCCGCCACTTGGTGATGATGTGCTCTTCCGGAATCTTCAGCACGCCCATTTCGGACGCCATGACGATGCGGTCGTCGCTGGTGACGAGATAGCGCGCGGGACGAAGCCCGTTGCGGTCCAGCGTGGCGCCGATCTGGCGGCCGTCGGTGAACGCGATCGCGGCGGGGCCGTCCCATGGCTCCATCAGCGCGGCGTGATATTCGTAGAACGCGCGGCGCTCCTCATCCATCAGGGGATTGCCGGCCCAGGCTTCCGGAATCATCATCATCACGGCGTGCGGCAGCGAATAGCCGCCCTGCACCAGGAATTCGAGGCCATTGTCGAAGCAGGCGGTGTCGCTTTGTCCCTCATAGGAGATCGGCCACAGCCGGCTGATGTCCTTGCCGAACAGCTCCGAATGCACCGAGGCCTGGCGGGCCGCCATCCAGTTGACGTTGCCGCGCAGCGTGTTGATCTCGCCGTTATGGGCGATCATGCGGTAGGGATGCGCCAGCGACCAGGTCGGGAAGGTGTTGGTCGAGAACCGCTGATGCACCAGCGCCAGCGCGCTCTCGAAGTCCGGCTCGGAGAGGTCGGGATAATACTTGCCGAGCTGGTCGGCGAGGAACATGCCCTTGTAGACCACGGTGCGGCACGACAGCGACACCGGGTAATAGCCGGCCAGCCCGCGGTCGCGGCGCTGGTAGATCGCCTGCGAAATCGACTTGCGCAGGATGTAGAGCTTGCGCTCGAATTCGTCGTCGGTCTTCGCCGTGCCGTTGCGGCCGATGAACACCTGCATGTGCGCGGGCTCGGTCGGCTTGACGGTTTGGCCGAGCGAGGAATTGTCGGTCGGTACGTCGCGCCAGCCGAGCAGCACCAGCCCCTCGTCCTTGATCTGGTCGGCGATGATGCTCTTGATGACTTTGCGCCACGCCGTTTCCTTCGGCATGAACAGCGCGCCGACGGCGTAGTCGCCCGGCTTCGGCAGCGCAAAGCCGATCTCGGCGGCCTTGCGCGCGAAGAAGGCGTGCGGGATCTGCACCAGGATGCCGGCGCCGTCGCCGGCGCGCGGATCGGCGCCGACCGCGCCGCGGTGTTCGAGGTTGCACAGGATGTTCAGCGCGTCGGAGACGATCTGATGCGACTTCTTGCCCTTGATGTTGGCGATGAAGCCGACGCCGCAGGAATCCTTTTCCAGCGCGGGATCGTAGAGTCCCACGGCGGGCGGGCGCCAGTCATGCTCGCGCTCGTGTTCACGCGCAGGCTCGGCCGGTTTCGAGGCCGGGTCCGCCGACAGCGCATGCGTCACGATGTTTTCGCGCTCGAACTCCGACCCGCTCATCTCAGTCCTCTCAAAAGGCTTTCGCAATAAGGCTTGGGGCCTCAACCGTCGTCGGCGCACCTTGGGCGTTGCGGCACCCACCGGGCCACCGCTCGTCCTCCGCGAGCCGCAATTTCGTAAATTCAGGCTTGGGCGTCCGGCGTCCCCGACGAACGGCCTTGCCTTTTACTTCCTGGCGCCTGAGCACCAACTTTCGCTGCAATCCCTGTGCCGGGATCCGCACCGCAATTGAGACAGCTATGCTGTCCTAACTCAGACCATGCCAAATTTTTTTCTATCACACAAGCGCGTGAAAGTCCCTCGCTGCATGGCAGGTCCGTTCCTTCGGTGGGGATAGCCGTGCCGCCCCGGATTTGAAGCAGGCGCGCCGCGATCCGGCCCAAGGACCGCCGGAATCCGCAATGAAAATCCGGCCGGGACAAGGAGCGAAAAACGCTCTGGGGCGTCACAGGAGCGATGATCCGATGAAGTTGTTCACGGGATGGGTGGTGTCGGTCGGGCTGGTGGTGGCGGCCACCGCCGCGCAGGCGCAGGTGCTGGCGCCTTACGGCGTCGGGAACTCGCCGTATCGGGCGGTGTCCGACGTCGGCGGCCCCTATGCGGCGATGCCGCCGGAAGCCCGGGTGCCACCGGGCTACGGCCCGCGGTTGCTGCCGCCGCAGGAGGTCTACACGGTGCTCCGCGAGAGCGGGTTTTCGCCGCTCGGCATCCCGCGGCAGCGCGGCTTCGTCTACACGATTTCGGTGATCGACCGCGGCGGCGACGACGGCCGGCTGGTGATCGACGCCCGCACCGGGCGGATCCTCCGTTTCCTGCCGGCGAACCGGATGGGCGACAATTTCGATGAGGCCCTGACGGACAGCTACGGCC
>JBAQER010000452.1:0-4884 GCA_049286845.1 Bradyrhizobium sp. | reverse complement strand
CGTTCTGGTAATAGCGGTAGCCGCCGGGCCGCGGCTCGCCCTGGGCGCCGATTGCCGCGCCGGTACCGGCGCCGATGATCGCGCCGACCGCCGCACCGCTATTGCCGCCGATCGCGCCGCCGACAATGGCGCCGGCCGCGCCGCCGAAGATCGCGCCGCCGAGGGTGTTGGCTTGCGCCGCCGCCCGTTCCACAGGCGCGCAAACCGCGATCGCAAGCAGCGCCGTCAGCGTGAATTTCGATATCATGTCCGTTCTCCAGCCCGTTTTCGATGAGCACTCGCAGCTAGCATTGGGGCCTGTCTTTATTCAGGTCAAGGCCGCGGGGCTTGCCAATGGCGGCCCTGCGATCGCCGTGCAAGGCCCTTAACCCTATCCGATGTTCAACCGCCGATCCGCCGGCCGGGCCCGATCTCGCTCGTTGACCGGCCAGCCAATCGGTCACACGATGGGGCTTGTTGTCCCGAGGTGCCCCGTGACCGGCCTGACCCATCGCCAATCCGAAATCCTCAATATCGCCCGCGCCTTCGGCCGGGTGATGGTGGACGATCTCGCCCGGCGTTTCGAGGTCTCGGCGCAGACCATCCGCAAGGACCTCAACGACCTCTGCGACCACCGCTCGCTGACCCGGATCCATGGCGGCGCCATCATCGCCTCCGGGGTCGAGAACCTCGCCTACGAGGCGCGCCGCTTCGTCGCCGCCGAGGAGAAGAAGGCGATCGGGGTCGCCGCCGCGGCGCAGATACCGAACGGCTGCTCGCTGTTCATTAACATCGGCACCACCACGGAAGAAGTCGCCAGCGCCCTGACCTCGCATGAGGACCTGCTCGTCATCACCAACAACCTCAACGTCGCGATGCTGTTGTACCGGCATCCGCGCATCGAGGTGATCGTGGCCGGCGGTGCGGTGCGCCGCGCCGACGGTGCGGTGATCGGCTCGACCGCGATCAGCCTGATCGGCCAGTTCAAGGTTGATTACGCCATCATCGGCGCCTCGGCGATCGACGAGGAGGGCGCGCTACTGGATTTCGACTATCGCGAAGTGCAGGCGGCGCAGGCCATCATCGCCAATGCCCGCAGCGTGATGCTGGTCGCCGACTCGACCAAACTGCGCCGCAGCGCGCCGGTACGCATCGCCCATCTCAGCCAGATCCAGACGTTTGTGACCGACGCGGCGCTGCCGGCCGGCATCGCCAACATCTGCCATAGCAGAGGCATCGAGGTGATCGAGGCGATGCCGAAACCGTCGGCCGACGCCGATATCGACGAAGCCGGCCCCGCGCCCGCTCCGCCCACCCTGCGGCGCGCCTGATCGCTGCGGGCCTCGGGATCGACCGAGGTGCAGTTGGATGAGCGAAACATTCGCCTGAGCTTGGCTTGAATGATTGACGCTCGATAAACGAGCGCAATTTTTCATTATTTCCGGATTCTTCTGCCAGCGGTGATCAAAGTACTGCAGTTCTCCGTTTTCACTTGCTTTCACATTTGGTTGTGTTTTATTCCAAACCGAAAGCAAAATCGCCAAAGTGAATGGGCGAATGCCGGGGAAGCGTCTGTTGGACCGAATTTTCGACCTCGCGATCATTGGTGGTGGCATCAACGGCTGCGGCATCGCGCGCGATGCAGCGGGCCGCGGCAATTCCGTTTTCCTATGTGAAATGAATGACTTGGCCAGCGGGACATCGTCCTGGTCGACCAAGCTCGTGCATGGCGGCTTGCGCTATCTCGAATATTACGAGTTTCGCTTGGTCCGCGAGGCGCTGATCGAGCGCGAAGTGCTCTGGCAGATCGCCCCGCACATCATCCGCCCCTTGCGTTTCGTCTTGCCGCACCACGCAGGATTGCGTCCGGCCTGGCTGCTGCGTCTGGGGTTGTTTCTCTACGACCATATCGGCGGCCGCAAACTGCTGCCGCCGACGCGTTCGGTCGACCTGACCCGCGACGAGGTCGGAAAGCCGCTGGTGCCCAACCGCTTCACCAGGGCGTTCGAATATTCCGACTGCTTCGTCGACGACGCCCGCCTCGTGGTGCTCACCGCGCGCGATGCGGCGGACCGTGGCGCCGAGATCCGCACCCGTTCCCGCGCTGTCGAGATCCGGCAGGCCGGCGGCATCTGGCAGGTCACCGTCGAGGATACCACCAGCGGCGCGCGCTCGACGATCAGGGCCCGCGCGCTGGTCAATGCCGGCGGGCCGTGGGTCGAGAACGTGCTGGCCTCCGGCGCCGGCGTCAACGCCAAGGCGAAAGTGCGGCTGGTGCAGGGCTCCCACGTCGTGGTGCGCAAGCTCTATGCCCACGACCGCGCCTACATGTTCCAGAACAGCGACGGCCGCATCGTGTTCGTCATTCCCTATCAGGACGATTTCACCCTGATCGGCACCACCGACCGCGATTACGACGGCGATCCCGCCAAGGTGAAGGCCACCGACGAGGAGATCAAATATCTCTGCGACTCCGTCAGCGAATACCTGGCCAAGCCGGTCAAGCCGGAGGACGTGGTCTGGACCTATTCGGGCGTCCGCCCGCTCTATGACGACGGCGCCAGCGAAGCCAAGGCCGCGACCCGCGATTACGTGTTCGAACTCGACACCCCCGGCGGCGCGCCGCTGCTGTCGATCTACGGCGGCAAGATCACCACCTACCGGCGCCTCGCCGAGGAAGCGCTGGAACGTCTCGCGCCGTATTTGCGCGGCGCTACGCCGCGCGAGGACTTCAAGGCGAAAGAGGGCTGGACCGGCAAGTCGCCGCTGCCCGGCGGCGATATGGACGTCTCGGCAATCGCGGCGCTGACGGCGGAACTGGTGCGGAACTATCCGTTCCTGACCTCCGCCCATGCCAACCGCCTGGCGCATGCCTATGGCACCCGCGCTGCAAAACTGCTCGGCGAAGCCAAATCGCTCCATGATCTCGGCCAGTCCTTCGGCGCCACCCTGACCGAAAGCGAGGTCAGGTACCTGATCGCCAACGAGTGGGCCCGCACCGCCGAAGACATCGTCTGGCGGCGGTCCAAGCTCGGCTTGCGCCTGTCGGCGGCCGAGGTTGCCGCCCTTGAAGACTGGATGGCCGCCAACCACGTTGCTTCCGGGCCTCCCTTGCGTGAAGCAGGAGGGCGGACATGACGGTCACGCTCGAGCACGCCACGCGCACCGTGGATGGCATTCCGGCCATCCGCGACGTCTCGCTGACGCTCGAGCGCGGCACCTTGAGCGTGCTGCTCGGCCCGACGCTGTCGGGCAAGACCTCGATCATGCGGCTTTTGGCCGGCCTCGATACGCCGACCTCGGGCCGCGTGCTGGTCGACGGCAAGGATGTCACCGGCCTCGACGTGCGGCAGCGTTCGGTGGCGATGGTGTATCAGCAGTTCATCAATTATCCCTCGCTGACGGTCTATGAAAACATTGCCTCGCCGTTGCGGGTGCAGCGCCGGCCGCGCGAGGAAATCGAAAAGCGTGTGCGAGAAGCCGCGCAGCTCCTGAAGCTCGAGCCGTATCTCGACCGCACGCCGCTGCAATTGTCGGGCGGGCAGCAGCAGCGCACCGCGATCGCACGGGCTCTGGTCAAGGGCGCCGACCTGGTGCTGCTCGACGAGCCCCTGGCCAATCTCGACTACAAGCTGCGCGAGGAGCTGCGCACCGAACTGCCGCGCATTTTCGAAGCCTCCGGCGCGATCTTCGTTTACGCCACCACCGAACCGTCGGAAGCCCTGTTGCTGGGCGGCCGCACCGTCTGCATGTGGGAAGGTGAAGTATTGCAGGCCGGCGACACCTCGAAGGTCTATCGCCATCCCGACACCTTGCGCGTCGCCCAGGTGTTTTCCGATCCGCCGCTCAACATCGTCGGCATCGAAAAGCACGACGGCTCGGTGCAATATGCCGGCGGCGTCAAGGCGCCGGCCTCGGGACTCTATGCCGGGCTCGGCGACGGGGCCTACCGCGTCGGCTTCCGCGCCCATCAGCTCGAGGTCGCCAAGGGCATCGCCGGCCGCCACGCCTTCCACGCCACCGTGACTGTGACCGAGATCACCGGCTCGGAAAGCTTCGTGCATCTCAGCCGCGACGCCTCCAACTGGGTCGCGGTGCTGCAGGGTGTGCACGAGTTCGAGCCGGGCCACGTGCTCGACGCCGTGCTCGATCCCGACAATGTCTTTGTGTTCGACGCGGCCGGCCGCCTGGTCGCCGCGCCGGGCAGCGCGTGAGGGACATGCAACATGGCCCGCATTGACCTCGTCGATCTCGCGCATTCCTACGGCGGCAACGATGCCGCCCCCGAATCCTTTGCGCTGAAGCCGATCTCGATGACCTGGCGGCAGGGCGGGGCCTATGCGCTGCTCGGGCCGTCCGGCTGCGGCAAGACCACGCTGCTCAACCTGATTTCCGGCATCGTCACCCCGTCGCGCGGAAAAATCCTGTTCGACGGCGTCGACATCACACCGCTGTCAACCCAGAAGCGCAACATCGCGCAGGTGTTCCAGTTCCCGGTGATCTACGACACCATGACGGTCGGACAGAACCTGGCGTTTCCGTTGAAGAACCGCGGCATGGCCAGGAGCGACATCCTGGCGCGGGTCGCCGAGATCGCCGATCTGCTCGACCTCACGCCCTATCTCGAGCGCAAGGCGACACGGCTGACGGCGGATGCCAAGCAGAAGATCTCGCTCGGCCGCGGGCTGGTGCGTTCCGACGTCGCCGCCGTGCTGTTCGACGAGCCGCTGACGGTGATCGATCCAGAGCTGAAATGGCAGTTGCGCTCGAAGCTCAAGGCGCTGCACCGCGAGCTCGACCTCACCATGATCTATGTCACCCACGACCAGACCGAGGCGCTGACCTTCGCCGATACCGTGGTCGTGATGCATGACGGCCGCGTGGTGCAGAGCGGCACGCCGGCGG
>JBAQER010000451.1:0-2480 GCA_049286845.1 Bradyrhizobium sp. | reverse complement strand
TATCTCTAATGATTTCTTGTACGACAGCCAACTCGGAGGTTGGCATTTAATTGGGCCTGTTTCCTTCACTTCGTTGTTTTTCGATTTCGTGTTAATCGCAATTCCTATCTGACACTGGTTGGGGATTTCCTTGTATTTCTCATCTTGCATCGGACCAATGTAAATGTCGGTTAGCTTTGTACCAGCCAATGGGAAGAGCTTTTCCAATTCGCGTCGAGCCTCAACTTCATCAAATTCGAACATTCGAATTCCACCGAACTTCGCTGATTTGATGTAATTGTAGTAGTCATCGATTTTTTGCGGGCTGTTCGCGTAATACATGGGAGGAATCGAATCCATCTGGTTTTTGCTTAAAGCGACATGATAATCGACCTTCTGCGCGTCAACAGTTACCTTTTTGGCGACGTCAGCAACGATCTTGGCCAAGTTCGACGAAGCATATGCAACTCGTCCTTCGTCGATGTTGGCTTGACGAATTAGAGGTAAAGTACGCTGCAGGACATTGAGTTCCGAGAGCGCTGCTTCATATGGGCCAGTTGTTCGATCGGCCGAGATTACGAACACCAATAGCGCTCCAATCAATGCGAGCAGCGCTCTCTCTGCCAATTGAAGCGCCTTCAAGGTCTCGTCCATTTCCCCCCTCCCGAGTTTGCACAAATCCAATCTAGGAAAGCTTTTGGCTGCAACGTCAAGTGGCGTGACGAAGCTGCTCGCCCAGCGCTGGCCTTGCAGCGGATGGGCTTTGCTGACAAATGACTTCCCTGATCCGCCTCTCCCCCAGCCAGCAGGTTTCGATGTCGCAGCCGCTATTGTTCCAGCCGATCGCGTTCCGCGGCGTCACCGCCAAAAATCGCATCCTGATCTCGCCGATGTGCCAGTACTCGGCGGTCGACGGCTTCGCCAGCGACTGGCATCTGGTGCATCTCGGCAAGTTCGCGCAAGGCGGCGCCGGCATCGTCATGACCGAGGCCGCCGCGGTCACGGCGGAGGGCCGCATCACCCATGGCGATGTCGGGCTGTGGCACGACGGCCAGATCGCGCCGTTGGAGCGGATCGCCACCTTCCTGCGCGACAATGGCGCGGTGCCGGCGATCCAGCTGGCGCATGCCGGCCGCAAGGCCAGCATGCAGCGGCCGTGGTACGGCAACGCGGCGCTCAATGCCGATGACCATGCGCGCGGCGACCTGCCATGGCGGGTCGTGGCGCCGAGCGCGATTGCGATGGACGAGGGTTGGCTGACGCCGGATGCGCTCGATCTCGATGAGCTTGCGAGCCTGCGCGAGCATTGGCGGCTTGCCACCCTGCGCGCGGTCGAGGCCGGGTTCGACCTGCTCGAAGTGCACTGCGCCCATGGCTATCTGCTGCACGAATTCCTGTCGCCGCTGTCGAACCGCCGGCCCGACGGTTACGGCGGCGATCGGCAGGGGCGAATGCGCTATCCGCTCGAGATCATCGAGACCGTGCGCGCGGCATGGCCGGCGGACAAGCCGCTGTCGGTGCGGATCTCGTCGGTCGATGGCGTCGAAGGCGGGCTCGAGCTCGCCGACCAGATTGCGTTTGCCATCGAGGCCAAGGCGCGCGGCGCCGACCTGATCGATTGCTCCTCCGGCGGGTTGATGGGTTCGGCGACCGCGGCGCGGATTCCGCGCGGCTATGGTTTTCAGGTGCCCTATGCCGATGAAATCCGGAAATCTGCTGGCATCGCCACCATCGCGGTCGGCCTGATCCTGCATCCGGAGCAGGCCGAGGAAATCCTGGCGAACGGCCAGGCGGACCTGATCGCGGTCGGCCGCGAAGCGCTGTTCGATCCCAACTGGCCGCTGCACGCGCAACTCGCGCTGACCGAGCCCGGCGGTGAAGCGTTCGAATCCTGGCCACAGCAATATGGCTGGTGGCTGGAGCGCCGCGAGCCGGGCCTGCGCAGGCTCGGCGGCCCGGCACTGCCGTTCCGCAAGGGCTGAGCGCGTGACCGCCCCGGGATCGCCGGGACAATCGCGCTCTCATTCGTCACGCGCCCGGCGGGACCTGATCGAGAAAGCCGGTGATGCTGCGGATGCGTCCGTCGCTGACGACGGCATAGTCCGTGCCCTTGATCGGGCTGTCGGCGCCATCGGGGCCGAGGCCCCAGGAGAAGCGGACATGGTCGCCGAAGCCGCTGGGCTGGCCGAGCAGCTTGAATTTGAAATCCGGAAAGCGCTGCTGCACGCCGGCGATCAAGGCGTCGACGCCGTCGTGACCGTCGCCTGACATCAGCGGGTCGATGTATTTGGCATCGTCGGCCCAATGCTGGCTGAGGATCTCGCGCCGGCGGCTTGGAGTCCGCTCGTTCCACAGATCGATATAGCGGCTGGCAAGTACGCATACGACGAAGACCGCCTGATTGACGCATGCGCGCGGGACGGCGAGCGCTATGATAGCGTTGCGTGAAGGTCAGGCGGCCTGCTGACCGGCGGGGTTGTCGGCTTGGCGCAGGAGCTTCC
>JBAQER010000450.1:0-16182 GCA_049286845.1 Bradyrhizobium sp. | reverse complement strand
ATGGTCTGCTTCTCGCCGCCGCTATCGCCTTCCTGGCCGCGCCGAGCGCGCGCTGGGCGCGAACCTTCGCATCCACCGTCCTGGCAAGCTCGGCGGTCGGAACTTCGATGCTGACGGCGATATCCGGCGGCATTGCGCGTATCAGCGAGACCAGGTCGATGCCGCCCTCCCCGGGAAACATCCGCTCATTGCGGGCGGCATGGATCATTCCTTCCGTGGTCGCCGGCCGTTCGGCCGGGCCGTCGCATAGCTGCCAGTAGTGAAGCCGGTGCGCGGGAATTGCAGCAATTTCGCCGATCGAACTGTTCGATCTGTCGAAGTGCAACGCATCGACCAGGACCCCGGCATTTGCCTGTCCGGTTTGCGCGACAATTGCGCTGGCCGTCGCAAGGTCGGGGACGTGGGTCCATGGCATGAATTCGAGATCTGCCGTCAACCCGTGTCGTGCCGCAGCCTCGCAAAATCCCGCAAAGCGATCCGTGAACCGATCGAGGTCGGGATCGTAGGCTGCGACCAGAATGTGTTTTGCGCCGAGCCGCGCCCCGGTCTCGAAAAACGCGGAGAATGCGGCAATCTCGGTTTCCGGCCTGAACGCCACCACCTCCAGATCCGCAACGGTGATGCCGGTCGCATCGAGCCGGGCGATGGTTTCCTTCAGGCTGGCTGCATCTTCCATCAACGGATAGGCGACACCGCCCGGTACGGCCGGCAGCAGCCGGATTCCGACCTGGTCAAAACCGCAGGCCGCAGCGACGTCGATCAGCGCGGGCGGCGTGAGTTCGAGTGCCGTCAGCGCGGCGAGCGAGAACGAGGGCATTATTCCATCCTCGCGATGCGGGCATCGAGCGCAAACATCCCCTGGTAAATCTCCGGCTCGCCGATGCCGCCGAGCAGGTCCGGCGCCATTTCAGCCGCCTGGCGCAAGGCGCTGCGAAGCGACGCTTCGTCGAGCGCCTCGATGATCAGCAGCCCGGCAAAGAACCCCTCGTTCTGCCGCATTCCCTTCTCGACCGTCGGCACCGAGGTTCGGGCATGGTCAGTCGCGCCGATCTGCACCGCGGCAATCCCGTCGAGCGCGACGATCGCGTCGGCGAGTTGCTGCGGCTGCTCCGGCAGCTGCGCGATACGCAGCGCGACAATGGTGGCGCCTTCTCCCCGGCCGGCGCGTGCCGCCATGGCGCCGCCGCCGCGAATGAAGTTGCCCAGCTGCGGCATGATGCGTTGCGACCAGGGCGTCGGCGCATTGAGCCGCGCGAGGTAGGCAGGCCCGTCGAGAACCTCGGGCGCTTCCAGTTCGTAGAGAATGAAGAATCGATTGATGTCGGTCCGCGCGGCGCGGAACACGCGTGACGCCAGGAATCCCCTCGTCGTGACGCGTTCGGTGGTGTGCTCGCGCGTCAACCAGTGCCGATAGTCGGTCAGGTTGTCGGGCCCGACGTCGCTCCAGATGGCAAGAAAGCCTGCGCCGCGCATTCCGGTCTCCTCCCAAATAGTCCGCCTAGGCTCGGGACGCCTGAATGGACAGGGATCGCCGGGCTGCGTCCGACGCCGCGACATAGGCAAACGCGACGGCCGGCCCGAGTGTGATCCCCGGTCCCGGATAGGTTCCCCCCATAATCGACTGCATGTCGTTTCCGCAAGCGTATAGTCGCGCGATCGGCCGCTTGCCGGAATCCAGCACGCGAGCCATGTCGTCCGTGACAAGCCCCGCCGAGGTGCCGATATCCGAGGGATAAAGCCGGAGCGCATAGAACGGGGCCGTCACGATCGGGCCGAGATTGGGGTTGGGCCCGCCGGCAAGCGCATCGCCATTATGGTTTTGATACACCGTGCTTCCCCGGCCGAATTCGAGATCGCGGCCGGTTTGCGCAAAGCCGTTCATGTTGTCGACCGTTTCGCGCAAATGCGCGGGATCGATGTTCAATCGCTGCGCCAATTGTTCGATCGTGTCTGCGGCGGTGAGATATCCGTCGGCGACGGCAGCCTTGGTACCCCAACCGCCGGGGCGCACCATGCCGAGACCGTATTTCCGCAGCGCCGCCGCATCCGCGATCAGAAATGCCGGGATCGCCGGCTTGCCGTGCGCCAGCATCTCCAGCGCGAACTGATGATAGGAGATCGCTTCGTTGACGAAACGCCGGCCGGTGCTGTCGACGACCAACGTCCTCGGCTTGCCGCGATCGAGCACAAAGTGCGGAAACACCGCGCTCGATCCGTCCGCGCGGCGCCGGATCGACGCCGGCGCCCAGAATGCGGCGCTGAGGTCCCTGTCGCTGATGCGCGCGCCGATCTCGAGCGCCTTGTCCTGCGCGTCGCCATTCGCGCCCGGCGCAACGGAAGACCACTCTGCGTCGATTCCCAGCGCCGCGGCACGCCGTTCGGCGTGGCGGCTGAATCCTCCACCCGCCAGGATCAATCCGCCATCGATGCCGATCTCGCGCGAGGCGCCGTTCGACACGAGGCACGCGCCGGTCACGGGCCCGTCGGCTTCCCGCACGATCCTTGCAAGCGAAGTGCCGGTGAGGATGTCGACGTCACGGCGGATCAGCGAATAGAGCAGCCGGCCGACCAGCGCGTTGCCCATCACGAGCCGGGTGCCCCGGCTCCGGCTCAATCTGTCGCGCGCATAACGCGCCACAAGTCCGGCGGAATGCAGCAGGGATTTGATGGATTTCGTCGACGACAGCAAATGACCGATATCGGTCCTGTCGACCATCATTCCGCCAAGCAGCGTGAACTCCGGAAGCGGCGGGCGAACCAGCCTGAACGCCTCGCCGAGCAATCGTCCGTCGAACGGCAGCGGCTCCAGCGCGCGGCCGGCCACGGCCCCGCCATCGAGTTCCGAGCGATAATCCGGATGACGCGCATAGGCCCGCAGCTGGACCTCGGAATGTGCCTCGAGGATCGCGACCGCCTCGGGACCGGCCTTCAGGAAACTTGCGCGCAGCGACGCGTCCGCCCGGTTTCCTATGATCTGCTGCAGATATCTTTCGACGTTCGCAGCGCTGTCGGTGACACCCATCTCGAACGCGTGGCGGGTGTTCGGTATCCAGATCGATCCCGCCGACAGCGCCGACGTGCCGCCGACAAAAGCGGTCTTCTCCACCAGCAGCGTCCTGGCGCCCCCGATCGCCGCGAACAGCGCCGCCGACATGCCCGCGGCTCCCGCGCCGATGACGACGACGTCGTAGCTTGATGAAACATCGGACAATCTTGAATGGAGCAAGAACTACCCAACATGACGGCGAGAGCAAAAGATCCCCGATCGTTCTATCGCTCATCCAGGCGGGTAGCAAACAAGCGGCGGCCTCCTTTGCCTGCGCCCCGGGTGAAGTCGGAAATCACGACCACTTGTGAAAAATGAAGAACGCCCCCGCCGCGATCAGCGCGAAACCCAATCCGTGATTCCAGCCCAGCGGCTCCTTCAGATACAACACCGAGAAGCCGGCGAACACCACCAGCGTGATCACCTCCTGCATGGTCTTGAGCTGCGCCGCCGAATAGACCGCGTTGCCCCAGCGATTGGCCGGCACCGCGAGCCAGTACTCGAAGAACGCGATGCCCCAGCTCGCCACCACCACGAGCGGCAGCCAGCTCCCCTTGAACTTGAGATGGCCGTACCACGCAAAGGTCATGAAGACGTTGGAGGCAAACAGCATGAGAACCGGCAACACGGCGGGCGAAGTGGTGGGCATGAATGTCCTTTCGAAAGGTCCGGCGGCTGAACGGATCGGCGTGGAACCCGGTTCCATCGATAGATCGAATATCATTTGATGCAACAGATCGGAAATCCGCCTCGATCGAGTCAACCGCATTTTAGGGCTGGCGCAGGAAATCCTCCCGCTGTTGCAACCATGCGTCATGCTGCGGCCCTTACTCTCGTCACGCAACGAGACCCGGCATGCAGTTCGACTGGCGCGCAATCTCCGGTCCGGCCCTGACGACAGCGACGGCGCTGCTCGCCTTCCTGGTCGATCGCAATCTCGTTGCGGTGCCCAATCCCGCGCCGCTGTTCGTCTGCATCGTGGCGTTCGCGGCATCGCTGAGCGGCATCGCTTCGGGGCTCTCCAGCGCCGCCATTGCGGTGGTCTCGTCCGCCCTGTTCTTCCTCAACCAGCGCGCCGCGCCGGGCTACGACATGTCGGATCTGGCGCGCATGGTGCTGCTGGCGCTGACCGCGGCCGGCACCGCCGTCATCACCGGCCTGCTGCGCCAGAAATGGGTCGACGCCTTCGCCTGGCAGCACCGGCATTACGCCACCGCGGAGCGGCTGCGGGCGGCGCTCGACCAGGTCGACATCGGCATCGTGCTGCTCGATTCCGACACCCGCGCCGAATTCATCAACCGCGCCTTCCGCGACTATTTCTCGCTTCCCGATGCGAAGGCCGACAGCAAACCGCCCTTCATCGCGCTGATGTATCACGGCCGCGATAACGGCGCGTTCGAACTGCCGGAGGACGAGTTGGGCGCCTTCATCGCCCGGCGCACCGAGATGATACGGTCGGGCGATTCGACGCCGATCAACATCAACCTCAGGGATGGACAGGTGCTGCGCTTCAGTTGCACGGCGTTGCCCGACGGCGGACGCATGCTGAGCTACACGCCGGTGACCGACCTGGTGCGCTATACCGACGACCCCGCCGGCGCCGACTACTACCGGTCGCTGCGCGGCGGCGGCGAACGCAACCTCGCCCGGCACCTGCGCGCCGCCGGATAGCGGGCCGATCCAGCATCGAACCGAGATTGATCCTCTCCGGTTGTGTCTTTAATAAAGGCACATCATCATCGGCCCGCGCGCGCCGATGACGCTTCCTCCATCAATGCAGGATCACCGATGTCCAGCGACCTATCGATCCGTTTCGTCACCCGGCGGGACTATGACCAATGGCTGCCCTTGTGGGACGGATACAACGCGTTTTACGGGCGCTCGGGCGCGACCGCGCTTTCCCCCGACATCACGCGAATGACGTGGGCGCGCTTCTTCGATGCCTATGAGCCGGTGCATGGGTTGGTCGCGGAGAGCGGCGGAGAATTGCTCGGCCTCACGCACTATCTTTTCCACCGCAGCACCACGGCCATCGAGCCGAACTGCTACTTGCAGGATTTGTTCACCAGCGAGGCCGCGCGCGGCAAAGGCGTCGGACGAGCGCTCATCAATGGCGTCTATGAGCAGGCGAAACTTGCCGGATTGTCGCGGGTCTACTGGCAAACCCACGAAACCAACCTCACCGCGATGCAGCTTTACGACAAGGTGGCGGAGCGCTCCGGATTTGTCGTCTATCGCAAGCTGTTTTGACGGGCTTTCGGCCGTGCCAAGGCCTGTGGATAAGTCCACCTGTCATGCCGGCGTAACAAAGCGGGGTTAGCCTGCCCTCGCGTCTGATCAGGCCCCCCGTCACAGATCACGCGCCCCAAGCGGTCCCCGTCAGTCGCCGCGTCTGACCGGGGCCGCATTTTTTTGCGATGCCGTTTGTTGCGTTGCGTATAACCCTCGCGGCGTCATCGCCGCGCCAGCGTCCAGGTTCGACCGCCGCATGATCCGCGTCATAGCCATCGCCCTTGCCTTCGTCGCCCTCACCCTGGTGCTGCTGCCGTTCCAGCTGATCGGCCTCGCATTCGACCTGCGGCTGCAGCGGAGCATTCCCCATCTGTATCACCGCACGCTGTGCACGCTGATCGGGGTGCGGATCCGCGAGGTCGGCCTGCGAACGGCCGATAGCCCGGCGCTGATCCTGTCCAACCACGCGTCGTGGCTGGACGTCTGCGTGATATCGGCGCTCGGGCCGGTGGTCTTCGTCGCCAAGAGCGAGGTCGCGGGCTGGCCGCTGCTGGGCTGGCTGGCGAAACTGCAGCGGACCATCTTCATCAACCGGCAGGCGCGGCATCAGACCGGCGCGGCGACACGCGAAATCGCCTGCCGGCTGCTCGGCGGCGACGCGGTGGTGCTGTTTGCCGAGGGCACTTCGAGCGACGGCATCCATGTGCTGCCGTTCCGCTCCTCGCTGGTCGGCGCGGTGCATCACGCGCTCGGCAGCTCGGCGCACCACACCCACGTCACCGTGCAGCCGATGTCGCTGGCCTATGTCAGCGTCAGCGGCGTGCCGTTGGGCCGGGCCTTGCGCGAGCGGGTGGCGTGGTACGGCGACGCCGACCTGATCCCGCATCTGGCGCGCGTGCTGGTGTCGGGCGCCGTCGACGTCACCGTGAGCTGGGGCGAGGCGGTCGCCTACGACATGAGCGCGAATCGCAAGGCGATCGCGCGCGACGCCGAGCAATCGGTGCGCCGCATGACCGCAACGGCGCTGCGAAATGCGCCGGCCGCGCCGGCTCCTGCCTCCGGACGGTTGCGGCCGCTACCCGCGCAGGCCTGACCCGCGCGGCCGGGCCGCTCCTTGCGGCTGCAGCGCGGCCGGGCCACAATATCATTCCGTCTCGCGCCCCCATCCGCACAGGATCGATCCATGCAAATTCGCAATCTCGGCGGCTCCGGCCTGCGCGTTTCCGCCGTCGGCCTCGGCTGCAACAATTTCGGCCAGCGCACCGACCTCGAAACCTCGCGCAAGGTGATCCACAAGGCGATCGACCTCGGCATCACACTGTTCGATACCGCCGACATCTATGCGGGAATGGGCGGTTCGGAGACCGTGCTGGGCGAAGTGCTCGGCGACCGCCGCAAGGACATCGTGCTGGCGACCAAATACTCCAAGCCGATGGCCACCGACGGCACCAGGCAGGGCGCGTCGCGGCGCTACATCATGTCGGCGGTCGAAGCCAGCCTGAAGCGGCTGAAGACCGACTACATCGATCTCTACCAGCAGCACGATTACGATCCGCTGACGCCGATCGAGGAAAGCTTGCGGGCGCTGGACGACCTGATCCGGCAGGGCAAGGTGCGCTACATCGGCAATTCGAATTTTCCGGCCTGGCGCATCGCCGAGGCCGAGCTCACCGCGCGACAGATCAACGTCAACCGGTTCGTATCGTGCCAGGACGAATACAGCCTGGTGGTGCGCGACATCGAAAAGGACCTGTTGCCGGCGGCGCAGGAGTACAAACTCGGGCTGTTGCCGTTCTTCCCGCTGGCGAGCGGCCTGTTGACCGGCAAATACCAGCGCGGCGCCACGGCACCCGCCGACACCCGCTTTGCCAAGGCGCCCGCGCTGCGCGACCGCTACGTCACGCCGCGCAACGAGGACATCGTCGAGAAGCTGCAGGCGTTCGCGCAAGCGCGCGGCCACAGCATGCTCGAGCTGGCGTTCTCCTGGCTGGCGTCGCGGCCGCAGGTGTCGAGCGTGATCGCCGGCGCCACGCGCGTCGAGCAGGTCGAGCAGAACGTCAAGGCGATCGGCTGGGCGCTGAGCGCGGAGGACCTTGTGGAGATCGACAGGATTACGAAGGGGTAGTGGCCCCCCCTGCTCGAAGCATTTGGATTCCACTGGACTAGCTAAAGCTACGGAAATGAATAAGTTTCAACTGGACCTGACTAAGGATCTCATTGAGTTGATATCGCCCGCGGCGGTGGGCGACGTTTCGGTTTCGATCTCGAAGGGACCAAACGAGGTCATCGTCGAAGCTAAACTAACGTCGAGAGATCTTTCTTTTTGGATTTATGAAGATGAGGCATCGATCCTGGGGAAGGGTATCGACATTCGATTTGAGGTCGCAGACCATCACGAACCATCTATGCTCGCTAAGGCGTTTTTGAAGAAGGTGAGCGAAACCATTCCATCCGGAGACACGCAGCGGTCCGATTCATGACAAATCGGTTGGAAACTCCGGCCCCGCGCCGCCTCGCCTGTTCCGGCTGCGGAACCGAATTCACCTGTAGCCTGTCGGGGCCGTGCTGGTGCTCCGAAGAAACCGTTCGCCTGCCGATGCCGGTCGATGGCGGCGATTGCCTGTGCCGGGATTGTCTGCGGAAGGCGGCGGCGCAGGCGGCCGCAAGCCCGCAGTCCTAGGCATCGCCGTCGTAGCGAGGAGCCAACGGGTCCCGCGAACAGCACCAGATTCCCGTCCGGATCAAATTCGACGAGAAAGCCGCGGCTGCGATTTACGCTTCGATTACCTTCCCCCGCACTACGTCAAGGCGTCGACGGATGCGTTAACCCGCCGAGGCATATTTTGCGGCGGCAATCTCCGCGAGCATTCTCGATGACCCGCTTCATTCTTTACGTGTGCATGGCCTTCGTCACCGCCTTCGTCGGCGTGTCCTGGGCCTCGCGCGGCTTTCCGATGCATTTTTCCGGCCCGGCAGGTGTTGGCCCGTTGCAGCCAACGGTTACCGCCACGTTCGGCGACCAGAGCGCCAAGGACTACGAGCGGAAGATGTGGGAGGCCGAGCATACCGCGCAGAGCGACAAGGATCCCAAGCTCGACAAGATACGCCTCGAAGCGTTGCAGGCCGCCAATGCCTATGCGATGTCGCCATGCGACAAGACCATGAAATCGAACCTGATCGAGGCGGTGACGGCATACACCCGCGCATGGCAGAAGAAGATCGACTGCCCACGGCCGATGAACACGCTGATGTTTTGCAGCGACACAAAGTTGAAGGAAGCCGCCACCACCTTTACGACGCCGCTCGACATTCGCGTCAAGGCCGCGCTCCATGAAGCATTCGACCAGCGCGGCATCGTCAAGGCGGATTTTCCAGCCGATATGCGCTTCGACGTGCTGCAATTCGCCGGCCCGGGCCTTTGGTCTGATGAATCTCCGATCTGCCTGCCGCGGATGCGCGCCTCCGCCGGGGGCCCGAAATGAACCGCGGATGGTTCCTGCTGTGGGCCGTGGTAGTTTTGCAGGTCGCTGCCTGGGCGTTCGCGCCGGCGGCCGCTCCGCCGCAAATGCAAATACTGGAGGTCAACCGCGGCAAGGCTTTCGGCTCCAATGAGTACATCACGGTCGAAGGCCGGGCCTCACAGCGAAAGGACGCTTTCAGGGCTCTGGACCTGCCGTGGGCCAGCCGCTGTGCCGGCGAGGATCGCAAGCGTTTTATCAGCGGCCTCAATGAATATTATTATCATCGCCAGAATCAGACGGAGCGCTACCCCGAGACCTACGGGCAACTCGGCGCCGATTACATCGCGAAGCAATGGTCGACCACCGACGACCAGCGGATCGACCGCCTGACGCAGGACGCCTATGCCAGGGGCTATTTGAAACCGGCGGATTTTGAAGCCGTCGCAGGCAAGATGGTCGCGACCGTGGTCAAGAACGAGCGCGTGACCGGTAAGGCCTGCGCGGGCTGAGGCCTTTCGCTCGCGGCAGGACCGGCCGTCTTCTTGATCTAGAGCAAGACGCGTCCGCCGATTTTGGCGCTTCATTCCTTTACAGTCGTTGCGACGCCCATTGACTGCGGAGGTCAGCATGTTCGTGGTCCGTATCAAACGGCCCAATGAAGATTTCGATTTCAAGACGTTTGACTCGGCGAAAGCGGCGCTCGCCCGATTCAGGGCCGCCCAGAAATTGCTGATCGACGGCGGGCTGGAAGGGTGCGCGCTGTTCGAGGCCAGGGCTGATGACGCCGAGAGCGCCGTGGCAATGGTCAACCAGGGCACGGCCACGCTGATCGATTCAAATCTCGGTTCCGGTGCTCCGCCGCAGACCTCCGCACGGACGGCTTGACCGGCCGGAAGACCGGAACGCTGCAAGACTGCAATTCAACGACAGGAGAGCGGCGCGATGAGTACCCTGACCAAACTGGCGCTCGGCGCGATGGGACGGTTGCGTCCCAGGCCGGCGCAAGGCGATGCGACACCGAAGATCACGCTGCCCGCCCCCGACAAGGCCGGCGGCATGCCGCTGATGGAGGCCATTTCGAAGCGGCGCTCGGAGCGCGAATTCGCGCGCACGGAATTGCCGCTGCCCATGCTCTCCAGCCTGTTATGGGCTGCCAACGGCATCAATCGTCCAGACGGCGGACGCACCGCGCCCTCGGCGATGCACGCGCAGGAGATCGACATCTATGTGGCGTTGCCCTCCGGGGCGTATCTGTACGACGCCGAGGCCAACGCACTGCAGCTCGTTGCGGGCACCGATCTGCGACGGGTGACCGGCTATCAGGATTTCGTCGACGAGGCGCCGCTCGACCTCGTCTACGTCGCGGACCACGGCCGCATGCGGCTGGTGCCGGTCGCAAGCCGCGAGAGTTTCGCCTCCGCCGCAGCCGGCGCGATTTCGCAGAACGTCTATCTGTTCGCCGCCGGCAACGGGCTCTCGACCGTGATCCGCGCCTGGATCGATCGCGACGCGATCGCCAACGCGCTGGGACTGGGCCACGACCAGCAGGTGCTGCTGTCGCAGACCGTGGGTTTTCCCAAGGGCTGACCGTCGAGCAATGGCACCGGCTGCGGATGATGATGACGGTGCCTACCTCACCACCGCGGCGGTCTGCCCGAACAGCAGCTTGCGCTCTTCCTCGGTGCGGATCGCCGGCTGGCCGAAATTCGGATTGACCTCCTTGGCCATGGCATAGGCGCGCACCGTCGCCGGCCGCTCGCGGATGGTCTCGAGCCAGCGCTTGAGATGCGGGAAGTCGTCGATGTTCTGGCTCTGGTTCTTGTACGGCACGATCCAGGGATAGCTCGCCATATCCGCGATCGAATAGTCGCCGGCGATGAACTCGCGATCGGCGAGCCGCTTGTTGAGCACGCCGTAGAGCCGGTTGGTCTCGTTCACATAGCGGTCGATGGCGTATTTGATCTTTTCCTGGGCGTAGTTCGAGAAGTGATGGTTCTGCCCGGCCATCGGCCCGAGCCCGCCCATCTGCCAGAACGTCCATTGGATCGCGTCGTAGCGGCCGTAGATGTCGGCGGGCAGGAACTTTCCGGTCTTCTCGGCGAGATACAGCAGCATCGCGCCGGATTCGAAGATCGAGATCGGCTTGCCGCCGCCTTTCGGCTCGTGATCGACCATCGCCGGGATGCGGTTGTTCGGCGCGATCGCCAGGAACTCCGGCTTGAACTGGTCGCCCTTGCCGATGTTGATCGGGAAGATCTTGTATTTCAGCCCGGTCTCTTCGAGGAACATCGTGATCTTGTGGCCGTTCGGCGTGGTCCAGTAATAGAGATCGATCATGGCGTTGCTGTCCTGCTGGAGCTGACCTGCCATCCAATTTGGATGCGTTTGCATGAATGTTGCCGGAAGGCAGCGGCAAGTCAATGGCATTGGCGCCGCGCGCGGGATTGTGATGAGGCGCCGCCGGCACGATTTGACGATATTCGCAGAAGTCAGTCGGCGCGGCCGTTATCCCGCAGGAATTTTTCGCCGCCCTCGGTGATCGTCACTCTGATTCCCGTTCCCACGAACGCCTCGCGCGTGACATAGCCGCGGTCGACCGCATCTTCCCAGATCGTCAGCCGCGGGCATGAGGTTCGCCACGCCTCGATCACATCGGAATAGGTTCTCGGTTCGCGGGCGATCCATTCGACGAGATCGAGCACCAGCGGGTCAGTGGTGTCGGCCATCCGGTTTCTCCTTTCGTCAAAAGGCGAACGCATTGCTGCGCGCCAGCAAGAGCCAGCTTCCGTAGATGATGTAATAGCAGGCCACCGTCGTGATCAGCCGTCCCGCCCAGGTGCGGAACTGCAGGTCGGTCATGGCCTCGAGGAAACGCCGCGCCAGCGTGGTGCCGGTCATCGACGCCGCGACGGCGACAATCGCCAGCACCGGATCGAGCGTGGCGGCCTGATCGATGATGCTGCCGAAATAGACCAGCTTCACGAAATGGCTGGCGACCTGACAGGTGGCCTTGGTCGCGACCACCTCGCGGCGGCCGAAATTGCCGCCGAGAAAGAAGGTGTCCATCAAGGGCCCCGAGACTCCCGTCATCAGCATCAGCCCCATGCAGATGAAGCCGTAAAAGCTGCCCTGCCAGATGCTGTCGGGGTTGGGCTTGAGGTTCCGCGGCGTCAGCCGCGCCATGAACGGGGTCACTCCCAGCAGCAGCAGCGCGATCGGCTTGTCCGGCACGTAGCGGGTGATCGACCATGCGCCGAGCGCCAGCGCGCATCCGATCAGGTAGATCGCGACCGGCCGCCACCTTATGTGGCTGCGCCACAGAAAGGCGCGCCAGCCGTTCGACGCCATCTGCGTGATCGCATGTAGCACCATCGCCGACGGCAGCGGCAGGATGGTCAGGAGCACGCCGATCAGGATCAGGCCGCCGGCCATGCCGAACAGGCCGGACAGGAACGCTGTCGCGACCATCAGCAAGCCGAGACCGGCAATCAGAAGCGGGCTCATCTCGAATCTCCGGCGTTATTTGTGCCTCGCCTGTACCGGCGGTGCAAACTGAGTTACCTTGCCCTTGCATCAGTTTTGCTGAGGGTGGCAAGTTTTTGGGGTGAAATGCGGCGGCTGCTCTTTCTCAACGGCATCAAGGCGTTCGAGGCCGCCGCGCGCACCGGCAGTTTCGCCGGCGCCGGCGCCGAGCTCAACGTGTCGGCGGCGGCGGTCAGCCGGATGGTGCATCTATTGGAAGATCGTCTCGGCGTCGCGCTGTTCGAGCGCAAGGCCAACCGGCTGGCGATGACGCCGGCCGGGCGCGCCTATCAGAGCGGGCTGACGCCGATCTTCGACGCGCTAGCGAGCCTGACCGCGCAGGTGACGGCGCCGTCGGGCGTCCGGGTGCTGACCATCGGCGTCGGCCCGACCTTCGCGATGCGATGGCTGATCCCGCGGCTGGCGGATTTTCGTAAACACGCACCCGACATCGACGTGCGCATCACCACCGGCGGCGCGGCGGCGCCGTTCGGCGACGACTGGAGTTGCGGCATCAAGCTCGGCGACGGCGAATGGCCCGGCCTGGTCGCCGAGCCGCTGTTCGCGGCCGACCTGGTGCCGGTGTGCGCGCCGCGGCTGGCGCAACAGCTGAAGCGGCCGGGCGACCTCAGGGGGCCGAGCCTGCTGCGCGTCGCGCATTCGCCCGGCGACTGGCCGTCATGGCTGAAGGCCGCCGGGGTCGCGCGGATCACGGCGCGCGGGCCCGAGCTTCAATTCTACGGCCAGGCCTTGCAGGCCGCGGTCGACGGGCTCGGCATCGCCATGGGCATCCGGCCCTACATCGACGACGACATCGCCGCGGGACGGCTGGTCGCGCCGTTTGCGCTGACGGTGCCGAAGGGCATGCAATGGTACCTGGTCTATCGCAGCTTCCGGACCGAGCAGCGCGATTTCGCCGCGTTCCGGCGCTGGATCATGCGCGCCGCCGCGGGACCGGCGGCCCGGGACAAGGGGCGAAAAAAAATCGCCGAAATGTGAACCGGATCACGTTCGGTCTCATCGGCTCGTGCTTCCTTGGTTCCAGGAATATCTGGAGCCGCGGAATGACCTACGAGGGCTTTGATATCGAATGCTTCGAAGCCGGCAAGGGCCTGTGGCACGCCAGGCTCAGGCGGGCGGATCTGAAGCCTGTATCGATCGGCGGCGTCTCGTTTTCAGCCCTTGAAATCGGCTTCGCCTGGTCAGATCCGGATGCCGCCATTGCGGACGCCAAGAATCAGATCGACCGCCTCAACCTCAAGCGATACGCGGCGGCCGGGCAGACGCCGCAGACCGAACGGTCGGCCGCCTAGAGCGTTTTCAAGCGAAGTGGATACCGGTTCGCGTGAAGAAAACGCGTCAAAACAAAAAGAAAGATAGAGCCCCGTTCCGGTTCAATCGGAACGGAAAAGGCCCTAGTCCCTCCGCAAGGCGAGTATTCCATGCTTGAATCCGAGTCCGAACGGGCCCCATCCGCTTCCGCGACGGTGCTGTCCGACTGTTCGCAGTGCGATGCTCCGCTGGCGGTGCTGCGCGTGATCGGCGGGCGGGCGGGGTCCGAATACTGGACCATGCGATGCACGCGATGCGGCGGCATCCATCTCGATATCGTCAAAGCCTCGCCTGCGTCGCGCGCGGTCTAGCCCTCCGCGCAAGCTCTCGCTCAGCCGCTCGCCGCAAATGCATGCGCGATGGCGCGCTGGGCGTCGTCCTGAATCTGCCGGAGATGCGCCTCGCTGCGAAAACTCTCCGCGTAGATCTTGTAGACGTCTTCGGTGCCCGACGGCCGGGCGGCAAACCATCCGCTGTCGGTGGTGACCTTGATGCCGCCGAACGGTTGACCGTTGCCGGGCGCAGCCGTGAGCACCGATCGAACCGGATCCCCGGCCAGTTCCGCCATCGCGAGCTTTTCGGGCGACAGCGCCTTCAGCAGATTCTTCTGCGCCAAAGTGGCCGGCGCGTCGATCCGACCGTAAAACGGCACGCCCAGTTCGCTCGTCAACTTGTCGAACAACTGGCTCGGATCGGATTTGGTCCGCGCGGTCATTTCGGCGGCCAGCAGTCCCAGGATCATGCCGTCCTTGTCGGTGGTCCACACCGATCCGTCCTTTCTCAGGAACGAGGCGCCGGCGCTTTCCTCGCCGGCGAATCCGAACGAGCCGTCGCAGAGGCCATCGACGAACCATTTGAAGCCGACCGGGGTTTCGACCAGCCGGCGGCCGAGCTTGTTCGCGACGCGGTCGATGATCGCGCTGGAGACGATGGTCTTGCCCACCGCGCTGTCCTTGCGCCATTGCGGGCGGTTCTCGAACAAATAGGCGATGGCGGCGGCGAGGTAATGGTTCGGATTCATCAGCCCGTTCGAGCCGGTCACGATGCCGTGCCGGTCGGCGTCGGTGTCGTTGGCAAAGGCGACGTCGAACCTGTCGCGCATCCCGATCAGCCGCGCCATCGCATAGGGCGACGAACAATCCATCCGGATCTTGCCGTCCCAATCCACCGTCATGAAGCGAAAGGTCGGATCGACGGCATCGCTGACGACGGTGGCCGCGATGGCGTAACGCTCGATGATCGGCTGCCAGTAGCGCACGCCGGCTCCGCCCAGGGGATCGATCCCGATCCTGACGCCGGAGGCGCGGATCGCCTCCATGTCGAGGACATTGGCAAGGTCGGCGACATAGGGTCCGATATAGTCATGACGGTGGACGCAGGACGATTTGCGCGCGCGGTCGTAGGGAATGCGCTTGATGCTCTTCAGCCCGTCCTCGAGAAAGCCGTTGGCGGCGCGCTCGATGCCGGAGGTGATGTCGGTGTCGGCCGGGCCGCCGTTGGGCGGATTGTATTTGAAACCGCCATCCTCGGGCGGATTATGCGACGGCGTCATCACGACGCCGTCGGCCAGCCCGTTGTCGCGGCCCTTGTTGTAGGTGAGGATCGCGCGCGAGATCACCGGCGTCGGCGTATAGCCGTCGTGCTCGTCGAGCATGACCTCGATGCCGTTGGCCGCAAACACCTCGAGCGCGCTCGCCAGCGCCGGTTCCGCCAGCGCATGGGTATCGATACCGACGAACATCGGCCCATCGATGCCGCTGCGCTTGCGATGGTCGCAAAGCGCCTGGCTGACGGCGAGGATATGCGCCTCGTTGAATGCATGATTGAGCGCGGAACCGCGGTGCCCCGAGGTGCCGAACGCCACCCGCTGCGCCGGCACCGACGGGTCGGGCCTGCCTGCGAAATAGGCGGTCACCAGCCGCGGCACATTCGCCAGCATCGACGGATCGACGGTCTTGCCGGCAAGCGGATTGATTTCAGCAGCCACGTGGTCTCCTCAGGCGTTTCAGGGGGGATACGATAGCGGCATTGTAGAGAGGTTTTGCAGTCGCGAACAAGAGACCGCCATCGGACTCTCGCGCGGTCTCCAGGTTTCAGAATCGTCCCTGTGAGGACACCGCGTCTTTTGACTGTGCTGCCACCTGCTGACAATGCAGCGTGACGGCACTGAGAACGGCAGCCAATGTCAATGTCTTGAGAAGACCATTGATGCGCGTTTCCACACGAGCTTTTTGCCCTTTTATGTCCGCCGGACTCATCCCATATTCGCCTCATGGCGAAGAACCCAGACAATCCCAAAAAGCCCGGCAAAACCCCGAAATCGAAAGCGCACCGCCCCGACGTGCAGCCGATTGGCCCTGCGCTGGCGGAACTGCTCAACCCCGCGATCAACCGCGGCGATGCCGGCATGGGTTCGGGCACCGGACTGCAGCCGCCGCCGGACAATTCCTGGGATCGCCGCGCCGGCGGCGAAGCCGCACTGCATCGCGCGCGGGCCTCGACGCGCGGCACCGGCGACGATGCGGCGAAGCGGGATGCTGTTTCTTCCTCCCCTCCCCCCGCGCGCGACGCGCGTGGTGGGGAGGGGTC
>JBAQER010000449.1:0-3647 GCA_049286845.1 Bradyrhizobium sp. | reverse complement strand
CCATTTCGGCACCATCGGCTACGAAGTGCTGACCAGCCTCGGCTCGCGCTATGCGCGGATATACAAGGGCGGTGCGGCGACCAGCGAAGCGGCGGCCGAGCCTGCGACGACCGAGGCACCCCCCGCGACACCGGCCTGACAAACTTGCCGGGCCATGAAGGTCGCCACTTTCAACATCAACAATATCAACCGCCGCCTGCCGAACCTGCTGCGCTGGCTGCGCTCGGCAAAGCCCGACGCCGTGGCCTTGCAGGAACTGAAATCCACCGACGCTGAATTTCCGATTCAGGCGATCGAAAAGGCCGGCTACGGCGCGGTGTGGCGCGGCCAAAAAACCTGGAACGGCGTCGCCATCCTGGCGCGCAACGCCGATCCGGTGCTGATCCGCACCAAACTGCCCGGCGACCGCGACGACCATGAAGCGCGCTATATCGAAGCCGCCGTCAGCGGCATCGTCGTCACCAGCATCTATCTGCCGAACGGCAATCCGCAGCCGGGACCGAAGTTCGACTACAAGCTCGACTGGTTCAGACGGCTCAGATTGCACGCCGCAAAATTCATCAAGCAGGACATTCCGGTCGTGTTGGCGGGCGACTACAACGTGGCGCCGACCGAGCTCGATATCTATCCGACCAAATCGTGGGATAAGGATGCGCTGATCCAGCCGAAGAGCCGCGCCGCGTTCAAGCAGCTTGTGGCGCAAGGCTGGTGCGATGCGATCCGCGAGCAGCATCCGGAAAAGCCTGTCTTCACCTTCTGGGATTACAAGCGCAACCGCTGGCCACGCGACGCCGGCCTCAGGCTCGATCATCTCCTGCTCAGCCCGGCGCTGGCGCCGCGCCTGCTCAAAGCAGGCGTCGACCGCAAGCTGCGCGGCGAGGAAGGCGCCAGCGACCATGCGCCGGCGTGGATCGTGCTGCGGTAGGCGGCAACGGGCAGCGCGAGTGTGTGGTCGGCAAAAGCGTCGTGGCGTCGTGCCCACGCTACAACTTCGACCGGTTTTCTGGTATGTCCGCCATGAATACCTATATTCGCTATGATGCGCGGCCGCCCGGCGGGGGCAGGCAGATTCCGGGATCGTCTTGTGCGGATCCCGCTCACGAAGGCTGAACGTGCTCTACCTGGAACTCGGGATCGTCACGGTCCTGATCGTCGTCAATGGCCTGCTCTCGATGTCGGAGCTGGCCATCGTTTCCGCGCGGCCGGCGCGGCTGGCCGCGCTGGTCGAGAGAAACGTCACCGGCTCACGCCGCGCGCTCGCTTTGGCCTCCGATCCCGGCAAGTTTCTCTCCACCGTGCAAATCGGGATCACGCTGATCGGCGTGCTGTCCGGTGCCTTCTCCGGCGCGACGCTCGGTCAGCGCCTGACCGCGTGGCTGATTGAAGCCGGACTATCGCCGGGCTTCGCCGACGCGATCGGCGTCGGCCTGGTGGTCGGCGTCATCACCTATGCTTCGCTGATCGTCGGCGAACTGGTGCCGAAGCAGATCGCGCTACGCGATCCCGAGGCGATCGCGGTCAGGGTTGCGCCGGCGATGATGTGGCTGGCGAAGGCATCGTTGCCGCTGGTGTGGCTGTTGGACCGGTCCGGCAAGCTGCTGCTCTGGCTGCTCGGCCAGCGGGGCGCGGCGGAAGAAAAAGTCAGCGAAGAGGAAATTCGCACCCTCGTGGTCGAGGCGGAGAATGCCGGCGTGCTGGAGCCCGGCGAAAAGGAAATGATCGCGGGCGTGATGCGGCTCG
Organism: Bradyrhizobium sp.; assembly: GCA_049286845.1. Lineage (GTDB taxonomy): Bacteria > Pseudomonadota > Alphaproteobacteria > Rhizobiales > Xanthobacteraceae > Bradyrhizobium. The sequence goes on along the minus strand of JBAQER010000449.1, from coordinate 1,907 downwards.
GCGACCTGCCGGTCGGCGCCGTGATGACGCCGCGGCACGAGGTGGACCTGATCGACCTCAGCGATCCCGACACCGAAGTGGCGACCACCATCCTGAACAGCAATCACTCGCGCTTTCCGGTATTCGACGGCAACCGGGACAATGCGCTCGGCATCGTCAATTCAAAGGATCTGCTCGACGCCTTTCTGTCGGGACAGACGCCGGATATCCGCCAGCTGATCCGCGAGGCGCCGATCATTCCGGAGAGCGTCGATGCGCGCGACGTGGTGGCGATCCTGCGCGATTCACCGGTGCATATCGGCCTCGTCCATGACGAATACGGCACCTTCCAGGGCGTGGTGACGGGCGCGGATATCCTGGAAGCGATCGTCGGCGCCTTTCACACCGAGGAAGGACCTGCAGAGGCCGCCTTCGTGAAGCGCGCCGATGGCTCCTACCTGATCTCGGGCTGGATGCCCGTGCTCGAATTCGCCGACCTGCTCGGCATCGTGCTGCCGTCGTCGCGGCCCTACCAGACCTTTGCCGGCTTCCTGCTGCAGGAATTCGGCACCATTCCGAAAGTTGGCGACAAGGTCGAAGCCGGCGGCTGGCGCTTCGAGATCGTCGATCTCGACGGGCGGCGGATCGACAAGGCGCTGGCGAGCCGGGTGGATGGGTATTTGGCCGGCAAATGAAACAGCCCCACGAACTTGGGCGCAACTTCGGACATTAAGCGAGTTTTCTGTCGCGAACCGATTATTAATGAGTTATAGAACAAAATAAGAACATTCCCAACCGGCGACTCACCCCTCCATGGCCAAATCCACCCTCTCCTTCGTCTGCCAGAACTGCGGCGCGGCCTTTAACCGCTGGCAGGGCAAGTGCGAGTCCTGTGGCGAGTGGAACACGCTGGTCGAGGAGGACACATCAGGCGCGGCCTCGATGCCGGTCTCGATCCGCTCGAAACGCCGGGGCCGGCTGTTCCAGCTGGAGACCCTGACCGGCAAGAGCGCGGATGCCCCTCGCCTGCCTTCGGGGATGGCCGAGCTCGATCGCGTCACCGGCGGCGGCTTCGTGCGCGGCTCGGTGCTGCTGGTCGGCGGCGATCCCGGCATCGGCAAGTCGACGCTGCTGACGCAGGCAACCTCCCTGATGGCGCGGGCCGGCCATCGCGCGGTGTACATTTCGGGCGAAGAGGCGGTGGCGCAGGTGCGGCTGCGCGCCGAACGGCTGGGGCTTGCCGACGCGCCGGTGCAGCTCGCCGCGGAAACCTCGGTCGAGGACATCGTCTCCACGCTTTCCGAAGGCAAGGTGCCGCGCCTGATCGTGATCGACTCGATCCAGACCATGTGGACCGACACGGTCGAATCCGCGCCGGGCACGGTCACGCAGGTGCGCGCCTCGGCGCAGGCGCTCATAAGATTTGCCAAGAAATCCGGCGCTGCGATCATCCTGGTCGGCCATGTGACGAAGGACGGCCAGATCGCAGGCCCCCGCGTGGTCGAACACATGGTCGATGCGGTGCTGTCGTTCGAGGGCGAAGGTTCGCAGCAATTCCGGATCTTGCGCGCGGTAAAAAACCGGTTCGGCCCGACCGACGAGATCGGCGTGTTCGAGATGACGGGGCTCGGCTTGCGCGAGGTCTCCAACCCGTCCGAATTGTTCCTGTCCGAGCGCGATCTCGGCAGTCCGGGCACCGCGGTGTTCGCAGGGATCGAAGGCACCCGCCCGGTGCTGGTGGAATTGCAGGCGCTGGTGGCGCCGACCACGCTGGGCACGCCGCGGCGCGCGGTGGTGGGCTGGGATCCGAGCCGGCTGTCGATGGTGCTGGCGGTGCTGGAGGCCCATTGCGGCGTCAAGCTGTCCGGCTACGACGTCTATCTGAACGTGGCGGGCGGATTGCGGATCCAGGAACCGGCGGCGGACCT
>JBAQER010000448.1:0-12315 GCA_049286845.1 Bradyrhizobium sp. | reverse complement strand
GGCTGGCCCCACAACGGTACGACCTCTGTACTGCTCAACGGAGCACATCAAGCCACCAAGCTGTAGCTCGTCCGTGATAGCGGCACGGTGTTTTACCTGTGGCTGTAGCAGTGCGCCCCGGAGGGCATACGTCGGGTCTTGTTCTGCCTTTAAATTCGCTATGGCGTAGCGAAAGGTACTGCCGATGGTGCCACGTAGACGGTGGGCCGTTTCTCGCTTCCCGGCGCGTTCTAAGGCCTTTAAGAGCGTCAATATCTCGGCAGGCTTGATCTCCGTGACGGGACGCTTCGCGAGAGGCGCGGCCAAGTCCTCTAACAGCCACTTGTTCTTCTTGAGCGTAGCTGCCGAGCGGCCTTCCTCTTTGAGCTTGCCGAGGTAGTCCTGGGCTGCCGCGGCGAATGTGTTGTTCGCAGCAATAGCGGCGGTCACTTTGTCCGCCTTCCGCTGTACTGACGGGTCGATGCCTTCTGCTACCAGCTTGCGAGCGGCGGCGCGTTTGTCACGCGCGGACGCGAGCGAGACTTCAGGATAGGTGCCGAACGAGAGCATCTTCTCCCTGCGGTCGAACTGATAGCGGAAGCGCCACCATTTGCTGCCGTTAGGCTGCACAAAGAGGTACAGACCGTCGCCGTCAGAGAGTTTGTAGGGCTTCTGCTTTGGTTTGGCTCGGTCGAAAGCGAATGGCGAGAGGGCCATTGCGTGCTCCTCTGGGTATGAAAGAACCTACCCAGAATCTTACCCAGAGTTACCCGGTCTGTCGAAGGTCATGGCGGTCAATGGCGGTCAGGGTAAAATGCAAGAAAGCCCTGAAATACGGGCACTATCTGCAACGGCGAACAATGGTGGTACAGGTGAATGGTGCCCCTGGCCGGAATCGAACCAGCACTCCTTGCGGAACTCGATTTTGAGTCGAGCGCGTCTACCAATTCCGCCACAGGGGCTTGTCGCGGCCGGCCGGAAGGCTGGGGTCGCGAAGCCGGCGGAATATAGCGGGCGGGGACCGCCGGTCAACCCGCGTCTGCGAGGGGCGCGCAGGATCAACCGTCCGGGTTTCGCGCCGCCAGAGCGGCCAAAACACTCCAGTGTGATCGCGCCTCGCCTCGACAGCGCCACGCGCGCGGGATAGGACGCTTCTACCTCGTCTTGTTAAGGCCCGTTGGCGAAATCCGCCCCGCTTTTTTCCGGGCCATGCTCCAGGAGATCGACGTGACCTTCGACGCCACCGCCAACGCCTCGCCTGCGCGCGATACCGCCAACCCCGCGTTTACGGCGGCGCTGGCGATTGCCGTCATCGCCGCGGCGACGCTGGCGGGGGCGTGGTTCTTCGAACTGGTGCTGGACATCCGTCCCTGTCCGCTCTGCCTCGAGCAGCGCTACGCCTATTATCTGGCGATCCCGCTCGGCGCGCTGGTGGCGTTCGCAGCAGTGAAGGATACCCCGCGCGCGGTGCTGCTGGCCGGGCTCGCCATTCTCTTGACTGCCGCGCTCGGCAATGCCTGGCTCGGCGCCTATCACGCCGGCGTCGAGTGGCAATTCTGGCAGGGACCGACCGAGTGCTCGGGTCCGGTGGTCAATCTCGGCAGCGCCGGCAGCCTGCTGGAGCGGCTCGATACCGTGAAGGTGATCCGCTGCGACGAGGTGCAGTGGCGCTTTCTCGGTCTGTCGCTGGCCGGCTACAACGTGCTGATCTCGCTGTTGATGGCCGCGATCGCAGGCTGGGGAATTCTCCGGCTGCAGCGCCGCTGACGTCAATGTGACTACCCGACGGGCAAATCAGTGATGGCCGGCGGCTTGGCTGTCCAGCCCCTTCCGGAAAAATATTCTGCTTTTCCGAAATCGCAAATCACTTCATATCCATTGCCATCCCGTCCTATCAAGAGGGGCGTTGGCCATCGTCACGAACGTTGGGCGGGTTGCGGTGGACGCGGATGGTGCGACTGACGAGAGCGCCTGAAGCGGACGGCGAAGTCGTGTGGTCCTGACACCCCGACGCTGGTGTCAAGTTCGCGCCAAGGAGCGCGGGCGACGGTGGCAAGAAAGCCCGGTCGCCGGGGAGATCACGTATAAGCCGTAAACCATTGCGTGGGGAATGCCGGGTGATTCCGGTGTGACCTGACTAACGCGTGTGCGCTCTACTACTCACATTGCACACGCGGCTATCGGGCGCATCGGGCGCCCGGCATTCCCCGCGCCCTCTCAGGGGCGGAAGAATTCAGCACAACCCGGGCGGCTCGCGCCGCGGGAATTATATGCATGTCTGGAGTTAGGACGCTGTCATTTCGAGGAGTTGTAGGGTGGGCAAAGCGCAGCGTGCCCACCACCTTGGTTTGCCGAGCAATGGTGGGCACGGCGCAAGCGCGCCTTTGCCCACCCTACGTTCTGCACACCCTAATCGTCGACGTCTTCCTGCGGCCGCCCGAACAGATGGACGATGCCCGGCGTCGTAATCGAGACGAACACGAAGCGCGACAGATGATGCGCGCCGACGAAGATCGGGTCGATGTGCAGGGTCAACGCCAGCGCCAGCATGGCGTCCATCGCGCCCGGCGCGAACGCCACGATGATGTCGGCCACCCGCACATTGGTGGTCAGTGCGATCACCGCGACGAAGACGGCCGAGATGACGATGGCGATGGTGAACGATCCCAGTGCCGCATGGACATGGCTGAGCAGGGTCCTGGTCTTCATCCGCGCAAAGCGGGCGCCGATCACGGCGCCGATCCCGACCAGCGCCACGTTGCGCATCCACGGCGGCAGGCCGCCCTCGATGATGCCGCTGCCATGCAGCACGCTGGAGCCGATCATCGCGCCGAACATCCAGCTCGCCGGAAATTTCAACAACCGCAGCACCAGCGCCAGCGCGACCGAGGCCGCGATCAACCCGGCCAGTTCGAGCGGGGAGGCGATCGCCCCCGCCGCAGCCGGCGGCGCGGAGGAGGCGACCCCCATCAACGCCAGCAGCAGCGGCAGCGCGGCAGTGAGGATGATCACGCGCATGGTCTGCACCACGGCGATCGCCGGCACGTCGGCACCCTTCTCGACCGCGAGCATGGTGATCTGCGACAGCGCGCCGGGGCTCGCGGCCAGCAGCGCCGAGGTGCGGTCCCAGCCGTGCATGCGCTGCAGATAGAGGCTAGAGCCGAAGGTCGCGCAGAACGTCGCCAGCGCCAGCAGCGCGATGGTCAGGGGATAGGCGCCCATGTTGTGCAGCATCTGCTGCGACACCAGCGAGCCGAGCGTAATCCCGAGCAGCAGCAGCACCGCCTGGGTCAGGATCGGCGGCATGGCGAGCGGTCGGCCCGCGATCGCGGCGATGCCCGCCGCGATCATCGCGCCGGAGATCAGTCCGCCGGGCAGGTTGAGAAAAAGAAACAGCGCGCCGCCGGCGGCGCCGATCGCGAGCGTCTCGAGCACGTTGAGGATTTTGCCGCGGCTGGGGAATGCAGCGGCCATCGATGCGGGGATCAGGCTCACGCCGCCTTATGGCAAATCCGCGCGCGCGGGACAAATGCGCTCATGCGACTGCAGCAATGCGCTTTCCTCCCTCCCGCGCGGCCACCCTCTGCAAACTTTCTGCACGCGCAGTGCTCGCAAAATGTTGACCGAAGCGTCGAACAGCGCGTTGCCGCACGCTTCGGTTGCGCTAGGATGGGGATCTTAGGATTGCCATGCCCAGGGAGACAAGAATGACCTTTCAAGCAAGATTGACCTTCGCCGTTGCGGTAACGGCGTTGACGGCGTTTGCGGCGACTTCGTCGGCGCAAGCCCTGACCGCGCAGGAATGCAGCGCGAAATATCAGGCCGCCAAGACCGCCGGTACGCTCGACGGCCAGAAGTGGAACGACTTCCGCAAGGCGCAGTGCGGTGCGGACGCCACTGCCGCGCCGGCCGCCGCACCCGCTACGCCCGCCGCGCCGAAGGAGGCGGCCGCCAAGCCGAAGAAGGACGCTGCGGCTGCCGCAACGCCGGCGGCGCCAGCCGGCCCAGCGGTGTTCCCATCTGCCGTCGATCCGAAATATTCCAAGGAAACCGCCGGGAAGGCGCGGATGCACACCTGCGTCGACCAGTACAACGCCAACAAGGCCGCCAATGCCAATGGCGGCCTGAAATGGATCCAGAAGGGCGGCGGCTATTACAGCGAGTGCACCAAGAAGCTGAAGGGCTCGGCGTAAGCGCCTTTTGCCTGGCCGCGCGGCCGGTTCTCGGCCGGCCGCGCTCAGGGCGGGTCCATTGCGGTTTCCATGCTGCCAGCGTAGGAGTTCGGAGAAATTCCTTCCAGGAATCACGCCGTGCGAGCGAGGTTGCGAGCGTAATGATCTCGGTGATGCAGGGCGTGCTGGGACTGGCGTCGGGAGCGCTGGTCGGATTTTCGCTCGGGCTGGTCGGCGGCGGCGGATCGATCCTCGCGGTGCCGCTGATGGTCTATGTGGTCGGCGTGCCCAATCCCCATGTGGCGATCGGCACCAGCGCCATCGCGGTGGCCGCCAACGCCGCCGTCAATCTGTCGAACCATGCGCGCGGCGGCACCGTCTTATGGCCGTGCGCGCTGACCTTCGCGGCGGCGGGAATCGTCGGCGCGCTCGCCGGCTCGATCCTCGGCAAGATGATGGACGGCCAGAAACTGCTGGCGCTGTTCGCGCTGTTGATGCTGGTGATCGCCGCATTGATGCTGAAGACGCGAGCGCGGGTCGGCCTGTCCGGCGTGCAGATGAGCTGGACCAACACGCCGGCCATTGTCGGCCTCGGTCTGGCGACCGGGACGCTGTCCGGCTTTTTCGGCATCGGCGGCGGGTTCCTGATCGTGCCGGCGCTGATGCTGGCGACGGGAATGCCGATCATGAACGCGATCAGCTCGTCGCTGGTCGCCGTGACCGCTTTCGGCCTAACCACCGCTGCCAGTTACGCCTGGTCCGGGTTGATCTCGTGGGGGCTCGCCGGGCTGTTCATCGCGGGCGGCATCGCCGGCGGATTGATCGGCACCCGTTTGGCGCAGCTGCTGGCAGCGCGGCGCGGCGCACTTAATCTGGTGTTTGCCGCTGTCATTATTGCAGTGGCGCTCTATATGTTGGCACGCAGCACGTATTTTTCCTGAGTGCAGAAGATGCCGCGCGCCGGCCGGGAGACCACAATGACAAAATCGATCGAGCCGGACCGGCTGTTTTGGTCGCTTACCCGGCGCCAAACGCTTGGCGCGCTCGGGGCGAGCGCGCTTCTGCTCGGTCTGGACATCGCGCCAGGCTCGGCAGCCGCCCAGAACGACGGCGAAAAGGTGCTGACCGAAGCGCTAGTGCTGCGCGATCCCGACATTCCGGTCGCCGGCAATCCCGACGGCGACATCACGATCGTCGAATATTTCGATTTCAATTGCCCCTACTGCCGCAAGATCGCGCCGGAGCTGCGGCAGGTGGTGCAGGACGACGGCAAGGTCCGTCTGGTGTTCAAGGACTGGCCGGTCCTCGGCGAGGTCTCGGTGCTCGCCTCGCGGATGGCGCTCGCCAGCAAGTACCAGGACAAATTCATTCAGGCGCATGAAGCGCTGATCGGCGTCGCCTCGAAACTGACCGCGCCGCGGGTTCGCGAACTGCTCGCCGGGGCGGGCATCGACCTCGACCGCCTCGACCGCGACCTCGCCGCCAATGCCAAGGCGATCGACGCGATCATCGCCCGCAATGGCGAACAGGCGGAGGCGTTCGGCTTCAAGGGCACGCCGTCCTTTATCATCGGCAAATTCCGGGTGCCGGGCGTTCTGACCATGGCGCAGTTCGATCAGGCCATCGCCGATGCACGCAAGGCGGCGAAGAAGAAGTAGCGCGTCGCAAAATTTAGAAAGCGCCCCCGTCGAGGACGAGGGCGCCCGGCTTTCGCGGACGGATATGTCAGGGCGATTACTTCGACGACAGCTTGACCCAGTCGTCGTGCGCGCGCCGCTTCAGCACGTTCCATTCGCTCGCCGCGACGTCCCAGTTCACGATGGTGCGATTGGCCGATGCCGCCTGGCCGTTCGCGACGGTCGAGGTCGATTGCGAATCGTAGATGTAGACGCCTGCGATCAGCAGCAGCGCCCCCAAAATCATTCCCAGAAAAACGCGCATGGCGACCTCCGATAAAAAGCAACAACGTCGCCGGGGTGGAAAGGTTCCCTGCCCAGCGCGTCCCTCGCGTGACCGGATCACGGAATAGTTACGGCAGACGGCCGTTCGCCGCCGCGCAGCCAGTTCAGGATTTCCGCATTCATCTCGCGCGGATAGGTGTGGCTGAGATCGTCGAGTTCGCGATAGGTGACGTCGGCGCCGGCTGCCGATAATAGCTGGTGCGTCTGCCGCGCCACCTGCACCGGGAACATCCAGTCGAGCCGGCCATGCACGAGATGGACCGGCAGGCCGCGCAACCGTTCGGCGTCGGCCATTTCCGCCATCAGCGGATGGAAGGTGGCGGAGACCGGGGCGAGGTGGGTGAAGGGAGAAGTGCTCTCCAGTCCGCTCACATAGCAGAAACTGCCGCCGTCGCTCATGCCGGTCAGCAGCATGCGATCCGGATCGATGTTCCAGCGCGCCCGCACCGCATCAAGAATGCGCAGGAGATTCGGCGTGTCGGTGTCCTCTCCCATCAGTGCCCAGGTATTTTTGTTCGAAGTGCTGCCGGTCGCGGTGGGCGCGATCACGATGGCGCCACGGCTGCGCGCATCGCGCAGCCAGCTCCACAGGAACCCGCGGCCGTTGCCGCTGCCGCCATGCAGCGCCATCACCAGCGGCCAGGCGCGATCGGGCGTGTAGTATTCCGGCACGTAAAGCGAGAAGCCGCCGCGGCTGCCGGGTTCGTTGTGATCGTGCAGGATGCCGGTGTCTTCGTTGGCCGGCCCGGCGAGGCGCGCCAGCAGGCCGGCGTCGTCGCGCAAAGCCGGATCGAGGAAGAAGCTGCTGACCGGCGGCAGCTTGGCGGCCAGCGGATACAGCGCCTCCTGCGCGCGCGGGGCAAAGCGCAGCGCGCGAAACACCGCTATCAGATCGCCGTTGCCGTTCTGCACCTCGCGCAATCCCGCAAACGCCGCCAGTGCTGCGTCGCTCGCCGCTTCGAGCGAGGTCCGTATCCCCGAAAATTCCTCCGGCCACTCCGCAAGCCGCGGACGGACGGCCTGCAGCGCCTGATCCGGGGAGCCCGCGGCTTCCATGACGCGATCGAAATCCGGCGGGTTGAGGTGGCGTGCGATGAAGGCAAGCGCTTCCAGCGATTGCAGCAATGGCGGCAGCACGGTCACGATGTCGTCCACCACCGCCTCGCTCATGGCGCGTTCCCCATTTCCTATTGAATTCAGAGCGCGTGTCGACGCAAAGATTCCGGACTTGCCGGCCCGCCCTAATGCAACCGCGGCGCCTTCAACAGCTTCGCGCGATCGGTCGAGGTCAGCACCACGTCGAAGGTGACGCCTTCATGATAGACGGTCAGCGGGACGTCGACGCCGGCGGATCCGAGCGACCACAGTTTCCGGTAGAATCCGATTTGGCTGGAGATATTTTCGCCCTTCACGGCCAGGATGACGTCGCCGGCTTTGAGTTCGGCGCGCCCCGCGGGCCCTTTGCCGGCGATGCCGACCACCACGACCCTGTTGTCGATTTCGGTGGTGTACATGCCGAGCCATGGCCGCGCCGGCCTGTTGACGCGGCCGAATTTCCGGATGTCGTCGAGCACCGGCTTGAGCAGATCGATCGGCACGATCATGTTGACATGCTCGGCCTTGTCGTCGCGCTCGCGCTCGAGCTGCAGCGAACCGATGCCGATCAACTCGCCATGCGCGGAGATCAGTCCGGTGCCGCCCCAGTTCGGATGGGCGGGATAGGTAAAGATCGCCTCGTCCAGTAGATATTCCCAATAACCGGCGAACTCCTGCTTGGCGACGATGTGGCTGGCGACTGAGCGCGTGCGTCCGCCGGCGCCGCCGACCACGACGCGGTCGCCGATCTGGGCAGCGCTGGAAGAACCGAGCGGCAGCGGATCAAGGTCGATGTGGCCGAGCGCCTGGACCAGGCCGAAGCCGGTCTCGGAATCGAAGCCCAGCGCGTGGCCTTCCATCACGCGGCCGTCGCCGAGGTGCAGCCAGACAGTTTCAGCTTCGGTGATCAGATAGCCGATGGTCAGCACCAGTCCGTCGTCGATCAGGACGCCGTTGCCGGCGCGCTCGGTGCCCAGCGTGTCCGCGCTGAAGGCGTCGGCCGGGATGATCGAATGCAGGCCGACCACTGACGAAAGCGCGCGGTCAAGATCGAAGCCGTAGTCGCCGGGGCGAGGCTGGTTCGCGGGCGGCACTTTCCATTCAGTCAATGAGGGCATGGAGATCTCCTGGTCGGCGGGCGCGAGGTGCGCGCGAAACCAGTGACAATCTATGTCGCAAACGGCCGTCATGAAAGTGTCGTGACGGGACTGAATACCGGCTGCGAATGGGAGCCGGCTTCTCGATCGCGGTGTCCCGGAACCAGAACACGCGCTGGAAACGGGTCACATGACGGTCGCGGCACCTGAAGTTCTGCGGGTTTGCCTTGCTGTGCATGGCCGTCGCCGGTCAATCGCCAGGTAGAATCGAGCCAGTCATGCGCACCTGGGCCTCCCTGATCTGTTCGCGCGAGGGCAGAATCCGGAATGCGCGGCCCTCTTTCAGCCATGCGGCGCGCTCGTCGCGCAACATCGTACGGCGGACCTTGCCTGAATCGTCGCGCGGCCCGACGCCGACGATTTCAAAACTTTCCGGATGCTTGTAGCGGCTGAGCCGGTCGGCCAGGAAACCCGCCATCCCGCCGACGACGGCCGTGGCGTCGGCGGCCTCGGTCAGCTCGAGGATGGCGTGAATCCGTTGTCCGAGTTCGGGATCGGGCAGGCCGACCACGACGCAGGAGCGCACGTCGGGATGCGCCGTCACCGCGGCCTCGACCTCGGCCGGGTAGATATTGGCGCCGCCGCGCAGGATCATGTCGGCGAGCCGGTCGCCGAGATAGAGGTAGCCCTCGGCATCGAGCCGGCCGATGTCGCCGAGCGATTCCCAGCCGTCCGAGCGGCGCTTCGGCTCGGCGCCGAGATAGTGATAGGTGCTGCCGGGGCCGTCGTTGGGGAGGAAATAGATTTCGCCGGTTTCGCCCGGCGCGACATCGTTGCCGTCCTCGCCGATGATGCGCAGCGCCGCTGTTTCGCCGATCTTGCCGACCGAGCCCTTGTGCGCGAGCCACTCGACGCCGGAAATGATGGTGGCGCCCTGCCGCTCGGTGCCGCCATAGAGTTCGAAGATTCGTTCCGGGCCGAGCCACTCGATCCATTTCTCCTTGAGCCACGGCGGCATCGGCGCCGCCATGTGGAATACCACCTGCAGGCTCGACACGTCATGGGCGTTACGGACCTCCTCGGGCAGCGCCCAGATCCGATGCATCATGGTCGGCACGAAGTTGACCCACTGCACCCGGTTGGCGGCGATCAGGCGCAGCGTCTCCTCGGCATCGAATTTCACCATGCCGGTGAGGCTTCCGCCGGCGAACAGCGCGGTATGCGACACGATGAAGGGGGCGTTGTGATAGAGCGGGCCGGGATTGAGCAGCGACACGCCTTTCGGGATTCCGAGCAGCGGTTCCGCTGCGGTATCGACCACCGCCGGCTGATGGTCGAGGATTACCTTGGGCCGTCCGGTCGAGCCGCCAGAGGTCATCGCCTTCCAGTAGCGCGCCACCGGGCTGTTCAGCGGTTCGTCGGACACGCTTTCCGGTACGAAATCGGCCCGGACTCGATTGGGCGCATTCCAGTCGGTCTCGCCGCCGACCACCAGCGAAGGCTTGAGAATCTCCAGCACCGCGGCGGCTTCGCCGCGCGGCAGCCGCCACGACAGCGACGTCGGCGTCGCGCCGCACTTCCACACCGCAAAGCTGGTCTCGAAGAAGGTGTTGCCGTTGGGTAGCCCGATGGCGACGAAATCGCCCGGCTTGACGCCTTTGGCGGCAAAGGCGCGGGCGCGCCGGTTGGCGCCGCATTCGAGCTGTTCCCAGGTCAGCGTGTCCTTGCCGTGGCTGACCGCGACCGTGTCCTTCGGTTTGCGTTCGGCATACCAGCGCGGCACGTCGGCCATGGGGATAAGCATGTGGGTCCTCCGTTATCCGGCTTTTGTCGATGCCGGTTATTTTCAGCAAACGAGGGCGCGGGCCGTACCCGGCAACGCTCTGTTCAGCAACGAAGGATGTTTTGACTGAAGAAAACCGCGGCGTCCATACGGAGCCGGCGCGAGCACCGCCACTTGGAATTTACGGATCGAGCTCGGTGTCCCAGTATAAGTAGTCGAGCCAGCTGTCGTGCAAATAGTTCGGCGGGAACAGCCGGCCGTTGCGGTGCAGCTGGTGCACCGTCGGCGCGAACGGGTGTTGCCTCGGAAACATCCGCGCCTGCTGCGGCGTCAGGTTGCCCTTGCGCAGATTGCAGGGCGAGCAGGCGGCGACGACGTTTTCCCAGGTGGTCTGGCCGCCCTTGGAGCGCGGGATGATGTGATCGAACGTCAGATCCTCCGGCGCCGCGCAATACTGGCAGACGAAGCGGTCGCGCAGGAACACGTTGAACCGGGTGAAGGCGGGGTGGGTGGTCGGCTTGACGAAGGATTTCAGCGACACCACGCTCGGCAGCTGGATCTCGAAGGAGGGGCTGCGCACCGCGCGGTCGTAGTGCTCGACGATATTGACGCGGTCGAGGAATACCGCCTTGATCGCGTCCTGCCACGACCAGAGCGACAACGGGTAATAACTGAGCGGGCGGAAGTCCGCATTCAGCACCAGTACCGGCCAACCGCCTTGTGAGACATGTGCGTTCAAGTAACGCTCCTGGCTCCCATATTAGCTGCGAAGCAGCATGCGTTGACATACTACAGGCAGCGTGACGGGATTGTGAAGAGCGTTGGGAGCCTTATCCAGCGGAGGGAACCCGCTGGCGGCAGCATCCGGACGCGTCAGAGACCGCGGGAAGGCCGCGCGGGTGGGCTGCTGACGCCAGCGGTCGCCATTGCTGGTCTCGCGTCGCCAGATGCGACCGATTCTCGGCCAGCCTGTCATCATCAGCGTCGGCCGCGCCGCGTTGGCTCCCCCGCGATGGCGGAGTGATGCGCTAGATCTTTTCCAGCTTCTGCAGGCAGCGCACCACTCCGACCTCCGGCGGCATCGGCGTATCCGGGAAACTGGTCTTCCAGTCGGTGACGCCGACTTCGCCGACATAGATGTCGCCCCCGGAATCCAGCGCGATGCCGTGCGGGGCGAGGAATTTGCCGGTCTCGACGCCGGGGCCTTGCTCGCCGCCGAGCCGCGCAATGCGTTTTCCTTTGGAGTCGACGATGGAGAGGCGGGGACCGAGATTGGGCACCTTGCGGTTGACCGCCATGCCGGGGCCGAGTTCGCCGACGATGAAATTGGGCTGCTTGCCGCCGCCGCAAGCGCACAGCGCGCAGGGCCGGTGCAGGTTGTTCCACTGCGCCTCGTATTTGCCGTTGCCGTCGAACACCTGGACGCGGTGGTTCTCGCGGTCGGCGACATAGACGAAGCCGTCGGCGTCGGTGACGATGTTGTGAACGATGTTGAACTGGCCGGGATCTGTGCCGGGCTCGCCCCAGGTCTTCAGCAGCCTGCCGTCCGGCGTGAACTTGTGGACGCAGGCATTGCCGTAACCGTCCGAGACATAGATCTCGCCCTTCGGCGACAGCGCGGTGTGGGTGCAGCGGTGGAACGGTTCGCCGCTCATGAACGGCGCCGGCTTGTTGGGAATGCCAATGGTCAGGAGCACCTTGCCGTCGGTGGAGCACTTGCGCACGGTGTGGTCGCCGTCATCAGTGCAATAGAGATTGTCGTCGGCGTCGATGTGCAGGCCGTGTGCGCGGTTGAACAGGCCTTCGCCCCAGCTCCTGATGAAATTGCCTTCGCGGTCGAGCACCACCATCGGATGGGCGCCGCGGTTGAAGACGTAGATGCGGTCCTTGCTGTCGACCGCGACCGAAGCAACGTCAGTCAGGTTCCACCCCGCAGGCAGCTTCGCCCAGTTGTCCACCACGCGGTAGCGATGCTTGCCCGAGCCGAGGATGGTCGGCATGTGTGTTCCCCGATGCTGTTGTCATTCCGGGATGGTCCGAAGGACCAGACCTCAGGTGCGCAAGGGCGCACCGGGGAATCTCGAGATTCCCCGATGCGCAATTGCGCATCTGAGGTTCTTGCTGCGCGCGCCCCGGAATGACGGTGAATGGATTCATGCGACCGCCGCTCGTGGCTCTGTCGCGTCGGAGAGGCGCGGCAGCAAGCCTTCCTCGATCGCCTTGATCTG
>JBAQER010000447.1:0-7066 GCA_049286845.1 Bradyrhizobium sp. | reverse complement strand
TCTCCAACTGGGGGATGATCTCCATCATGCTCTCTTCCATGGCGATTTCGATGTCTTCCCGCCGCCGGACCGCACCCATGCGCGCCAGTCCCATCCCCAGCATTTGAGCGATGGTGGACTTGTCCTTGTCGATGATCGAGTGGGCTTTGTCGAATTCACCCTTGGTCAGTACGGGATGAATCCTGTCCCATATTTTCCGGTTTACGCCCCGGATCCGGTTCAACTCGAGCCATCGCTCGACCGCAATGGCCATGCCGGCCACGAACACGAGCAGAATCGGGTACATGAACAACCCACCCTTCGAGAAAAATTCAATCATTGTCTGGCCTCCCCTCGCTTTCCTCCGGAAATTTGACGATCCAATTGTCTGAATCCTTGGCGCCTGTCCCGACGCCTTCGCTTCCCTACCCGGCGGGCAAGAAGTCGATCGGGTACAGGATGGTCATCTTCTTTACACCCTCCTTCGGGCCAAAGTTGAACCTTCTGATGCGCTCTACAATCTTGTCCACCAGCTCGGGCGAAGCCAGCTCGGTGGACTCCACCTTGCACAAGGACACCGCGCCGTCCGGTTCGATGCTGATCCGCATCAATATCTTCCCGCGCAGCGTCGGGTCCTTGCGCAGTTCCTGGTTGTAGATCCGATAAAGCGCCGCCTTGTACCGGTCGAATACAATCTGGATTTCTTCGTCGGTCCGGCCCAGACCAAGTCCATCGCTCGTCGGTCTCGACGATTCTTCCAGGCCGGCTATCGAGCTTTCCACCCGCACAAAACCCACGCCGCTGCCATCGCCGTTGCCGCCACCGCTGCCGGTCCCGTAGCCGCCGCCGCTGCCGGCCCCGTAGCCGCTGCCCCGGCCTTTGCCGCTTCCGACGTTGCGGCTGACGCCGGCGCCGCCGATACCTCCGCTGGAGCCGCCCACCGCCTGCATGGCCACCAGCGAGCGCTGGGCCACGGCCTGACCTTTCGCCTGCGGGCTATCCATGCTCAGACGGGCTTCGGTTCCGATCCTGGCAACGGGAATTTCCTTCATCAAGTCCTTAAAGGCGTTCTTGAACTTCAGAACACCGACAGCTTCGGCCTTTTTACTCGCTGCCGGCGCCCCGCCGCCGCCGGCGGCGACCGGTTCCGGTTTCTGCTGATCGGGCCGGGGTTTGGGTTCTTTCTTCGCCTGTTTTGAAACGTCCGGCGACTCTTTCGACGGCGGCTTCCGCGCCGGTGCGGGCTTTGGCATCTCCTTCTTCACGAGCTCGACCAAACGTTCCGGAATCTCGACCACGGCGGCCGAGCGGTCCGGCATGGGCACTTTTATCAGAAGAATGGGAGCGCCAAGAACAAAGCACAGGAAGAGCGCCGCGAGAACGGTGCGGCGGAAGCGTCTTTCGCTCTCGGCCTCACTGGCCCAGGGCATGATCATCTCGCGATAGGGAACGGACGAGACCTCCCGCTCTACGACGAACTCTTGTTTTCGCCGCTCTTCACGGTCGTACGCATCGCGTACTTCTTCATCGAGGATGTTCAATTCATCGAGGCATTGGTTGATCTGCACCTGGAGAGATGCCTGTTTTTCCAGGATCCCGCCGATCTCCCCCTCGAAGCGGGCAACCCGGCTCCTCGCCCGCTCCACGTGTCCGGCGGCGTCCTGGGCCTCCGCGCCTCCCTCCCACAGGAGGTCATCCGCTTTCAGTGCCCCCAGCTTCTCGAACGCATTGCAGGCGTCCCGCAAGGCATCGAACCGCTGTCTCTCGGCGGAAAACGTTTCGAGCTCTGCCTCGACTGCGCGCATCTCGCCTTCAAGGACTTCCTGTCTTTGCCGGACCCGCCCGATTTGCGCGTCCAGTGTCGCCAATTCCTGCGCTAACATGGATGTATCCACGGCATCCTCGCTAGCCCTGGGTGGGCTTCTGAACGACGGCGAGGGAAATCCTCCCGTATCCAGAGGCCGTGCAGGTTGACATTATTTTTTTAAGCACCTTGAACGGAATCGTTTTATCCGCAAGGATAGTGACTTCTTTGCTTTCGGCAACCGTCTTGGTGCTGATCCCGATGACATTGCGCTCAAGCTGCGTCAGCCGCTCTGTTATTCCGGCAACCGACTGGATCCTGTCATCGAGGAGTTCGGGGGTGCCGATCACGGCTTCGCCCTGGACCAGTACCGCTTCGGGGCTGACCATGATCACAATAGTTTCCCTTGGCTTGGACTCGACGACGGATTCGGGCAGCTTGATCTGTTTGGGCACATCCAGTACGTCACCGCCGGCCGAGTGAAAAAGGAGGAAGAACACCAGAATGGTGAAAACATCCATCAGCGGCGTCAGGTTCAGACCCGCAATCCTCCCCCTGCTACGCCCCATCCGTTTCATGCGTCTGCTATCCCTCATGGAGCGTCTCCTATCGATATGTTTGGAAAGAGAACAATTTTCTTGACCTCGGCGCTCCCCTCCGTACGTACCTCGGCGCCACGAACCGCATCCATGATCTGGATCAGATAGTCGTACTCTATGTCCGGTTCCATCAAGACCGTCGCGTCTTGCTTCTCCGGAAATCTATCCTTCAGGCGCGTGAGCATTTCGTGCAGCATCCGCAAATCGTAGTGATCGTCTTTTTTCGGGAACGCGGCCTCCACGAACGACCCGTTGGCGATCTCCAATCCTCCTTTACGGACAATCACCTCGATGGCGAAATTCGGCGTTCTCAACGTCGATGCGCTTGCGCTGGTCGGGACGTTCAGATCCTGGATCGTCACGCGCGAAAAGACGGCACTGACGAGCAGAAAGGGGATGAGCACCACCATCAGGTTCATGAAGGTCGTGACATCCAGACCGGATGATTCTTCCCTTGCCCTTCTGTGATGATATCGGCTGGCCATGATCAACTCCCGTCGAATCGGCGCTTGGAATAGTTGGAGATGGTATTGAGCGCCTTCACCGATGCCATCTCCAGGCTGTCCACGATATGGCCCGTGGTCGACGTCAGCTTGGCATGGAACAGCAGGAGCGGGATCGCCGACATCAGCCCGAAGGCGGTGGTGTTCATGGCCACGGAGATGCTGGCCGAGAGCAGGTCGGCCTTCTCGGCCGGGTTCGCATTGGAAACGGCGGTGAAGGCCTGGATCAGCCCCATGATGGTGCCGAGCAGCCCCAGCAGGGTGGCGATATTGGCGAGCAGAGCCACGTAGGGCGTGCGCTTCTCCAGTTGGGGGATGATCTCCATCATGCTCTCTTCCATGGCGATTTCGATGTCTTCCCGCCGCCGGACCGCGCCCTGGCGCGCCAGTCCCATCCCCAGCATCTGCGCCAGGCTTGATTTGTCCTTGCTGGCCATTTCCCGGGCCTTATCGAACTCTCCCGAGGCCAGCACCGGATTCAGCACGTCCCACATCTTCTGGTTTGCCCCCCGGATGCGGTTCAACTCAAGCCAGCGCTCAAACGCGATGGCCATGCCAACCGCAAACGCCAGCAGAATGGGGTACATGAACACCCCGCCTTGTTGGAAAAACGCCACCGTTGAATAGAATCCCATCATTTTCCTCCTCTCCCCAAACAGGGCAACGTAGCTATTTCCCCGTGCTGACGTGATAAAATCCAAGCTGCCGCTTGAAAACGTCCCGGTCCACCGGCACATCGCCTTCATTCAACATCGCGTCCAGGCTGGTCTCCACGCCGATTTCGGAGCTTTTCCACGGGACGATATAAAGGGACTTCGGTGCCTCATCGTTGCCGACGATGGACATGCCGGACAGCTCCTTGGCTTCCGGTTGCTGGTCGCTGTTCACATCCCCGGCGGCGGCCACGACAGCCGGGAACAGGACCAGGCACACACATAGGATTATTGCGCGATACATCGTCTTTCCTCCTTAATTGCGTCCAAGCCGGGAGCGCACATCGGCGATCCACAATGTGACCTGCGCGTCTTTCGGCCTGGCCTTGCTGTAGATCTCGTAATGCTCGATGGCGCATGCCGGATCATTCATATACAGATCGCAGAGAATCCCGAGATTCCTGTGCAACGGATAATACTCGGGGAAGCGTGCTATCGCCTTTTCATAAATCGCCCGGGCCTCGGCAAATCGTCCGGTCTTGCGGCACAACAGACCGTATTCATTGCTTGCCACCGGGTGCTCGGGAAACAGCACCAGGGCTTTTTTAATGTGCTCCTCGGCCAGCTCCGGTTTACCGACGCGCAGATAGGCAATCGCGATGTCGATATGTGGCGCCGTGACGCCCGGTGACTGCTTGATGACCTTTTCCAGTAGGACGATGGCCTGGCCATCGTCCTGGTCTTTCAGCATGGCGACGGCGCGATCGAAGTCCCTGCGCGATGCCTCATCCATTGTGGGCACTTCCGTTATGATGAAGCCTTCCCGTCCGTCCACGAGTCTCGCCACCGAGGGTCCCGTGGGTGCCGCCGCTGAAGGTCCCGTTGCCACGGAAGGCTTATCGGCAACCGGCCCCGCCTTGGCCTTTCCATCGGTCGCACACCCGGCGAGGACCGACAGCGCCATCGCAAGAACGGCGAACCCGGCGCACGTTCGTGTTTGTAACCTTCGCAACATTCTTATCTCCATGCCCTGCACCGCTTACCTCCTCGTTGCTTCGCCCGTTCTTATCGGGGGCTGGCCCGTGCGGTCGCCCTGGGCGGGCGCCACGGTGCCCGGCTCCGCCACAGATCCGGGTTCTTCGGCCTGAGCGGGCGCCACGGTGCCGGACTCCCCGGTTTTCGTCACGTCGGAGCCCGCCGGCGCCGGCCTGTCGATTTCGAAAATGTAGGTATCCGGCGAACTGATGATGCCGCTGGTCTCTTCCGGCTTGTCATAGCGGGCGGGCACGGATTCGGCCAGTTTCTGAAGGCTCTTCTCGGTCCACACATTGCTTACCCCGCGCGACATCAGCTTGAGATTGCTCTCATGGACCTGGATGGCCCTCTCTTCGAACGGGTAGGCCTGCTCTTCGATGGCCAGTTCGTACTGCTCCAGTTCCGTGGGGCTCAGCCCTTCGGGACGCTCCGACGCCGTCAGGGCCTTGCTGAAGTGGGCGTAGATCTCGGCCAGATAGAACGTCGCCGCGGCGGTGATGTCCCCGATCTCGTAATCCACGAGCTGGTTGAATTTCTGCGTCGCCGTCTTCATCAGTTCACGCTTCCTGCGCAGATTGTCCTCAAAGGGTTTGACCAGGCCGACGGCCGCAAACGCGCCAAATTCCCGCTCGGCCAACACCAATGCGGCATGTGCGGCAAGATAGCGGGTCCGTGGGGTCCGTGCGCTCCCCGCCGATGCGTCGATGGCGACGATCTTTTCAAGTTCGTCCAGATAGGAGGCGCGATCGTTCTGCGCCTTCAGGATCCCGGCGATGTTGTTTCGCGTCTCCAGGTTGATCTCCACCGGTTGTGGGAAATACTTCACATAGCGCCGGTACACCTCGAGCGCGCGGACGCTGTTGCCATCCTTTCCATGCAATTCCGCGGCGACCAGGAGAGCATCCCGCCTGATCTCGTCGTCCCGGGATTCACTTTCGATCCGTTCATACTCATTGGCCGCGAGGGAGAGTTGCTTGTTTTCCCTGTAGACATAGGCGATCTTCTTGGTCACTTCGGGCTGCAACGGGTTCCCGGGGAAACTGGTGCGGAATCCTGCCAGCACCGAGGCGGCCATCTCCCAGTCTTTGAGCTGGATCAGGGCCGCGGCAGCGTCATATTCGGCGGTCGGCCTGATGCTTGAGGTCGGCGCCGTGCGGCCCACCCGCAGGAAGTGGTCCGCCGCCGCCCGATAGTCCTGGGCGGCATTGGCCTGTTCCCCTTGCTTGTAGATCGATGCCGCGAGATTGTTCACCAGGGCGTCGCGCGTTGTGTCATCCGCGGGCAGAAGCGCCAATGCCTTCAGATAGGCGCTCTCGGCCTCGCTGTGGCGCGCGAGCTCGTAAGAGGAATGGCCGACGACCAGCCAGGCATCACGGACGACATCACCATCGGTGCCGGGGAATGCCTCGATGAGCTTGGTCGCGGCGGCCCGCGCCTGTTCATATTCCTTCATGCCGTAGAGATCATCCGCGGCGGCCCCGAGGACGATCGCCGCCTTTTCGTGTTCCGGGTAGGCATCGGCAAACTTCAGCGAACTGCGGACGACCTCCCGTTTGACCGTCTCCGCGTCCTCCGGCCGGGCGGCGCCAAGTTGCTCCCGGTATGAGTAGACCGCCGCGTAGCCGGCCTGGGAGGATTTATCGTGGGCCGGATAGCCATACGCGGTCTTCTCGAACTCCACGGCGGCTTCGCCGAACGACCGGTTTTCCCGCAGGAGGTCCGCCAACTGGTAGTTGATGACGGGCGATTCGCTCTCCGTGGGGAACGAGGTCAAAAACCCTCGATACCAGTGCAGCGCCTCTTTGAAATTCGCCGGTTTGTCTTCGGCCTGTTGCGGGTCCTGGTAGAAGGAATGATAATGGTTCGCCAGGTCGGTCAGGTTGGTTTTCAGAAAACCGAGAACGTCCGGACGGTCGCCGGGAGCGAAATGCTTCCAGTATTCGGCCTGCAGACCGTAGGTCGTGGCAAATGTCTTTTTGGAGTCAAGAACGAGACTGGGAAATCCGCCGGCAGCGTGGATCTCGATGACCCGCATGTGGAATTTCGGCGCCGACTTGTGGAACGGGTTACGATCCACGAATGCGTTATAGGCGGCGGCGGCGTCGGCGTAACGGCGCTTGTCGAAGTAGAATTCGCCGAGATTTCCGTATACGCTGTCCTCGTAACTGCGCTTCTCTTGCCGTGAGAAGTATTCCACCATGGACTCGGCGCCGCCGAGGTTGGAAAAACTCAAGCTGATGACGCGGAAGGTGTCTTCCGTTCGCTTCCGTTCCTGCTCGTCCTCGGTCTGTTCGAAGTCGTATCCCACGGACATTTTGTGGTCCAATAACGCAATGAACCACTGGAGGGCATCTTCATAGAGCTCCCGC
This sequence comes from Bradyrhizobium sp., assembly GCA_049286845.1. Classification (GTDB taxonomy): domain Bacteria; phylum Pseudomonadota; class Alphaproteobacteria; order Rhizobiales; family Xanthobacteraceae; genus Bradyrhizobium. Next base: position 124 of record JBAQER010000447.1, on the reverse strand, counting down.
TTGTAGAACGTCCAGCCCAGTTTGTACAGGGCCAGCTCGTAGAACGAGGAATCGACGCCGGCATTCACGATGCCCGCATAGGCATTCTCGGCATCCAGATAGCGCCTGCGCACAAAGAAGTATT
>JBAQER010000446.1:0-11193 GCA_049286845.1 Bradyrhizobium sp. | reverse complement strand
GGATTGGTCATGGCCCGCATAGGTAGCCCGAGCGCAACAGCGCAACAGCCCGCAACAGCGGTGCAACAACTCGGAAAAGGACTGTTGCAAACACCCCCTTGCAACAGCGCTGCAACAGTCACCCCCGCAACACGCGCAACAGCCGCGCAACACCGATGCAACAAGGCGCAACAGCGCCATTTTTAGCCCGCGCAACAGCGCAACAAGCCCCTATAGGGGAGGCGAAACTGTTGCGCCCCTCGCGCGCCCTCTATCATCCGCACGGTGCGCCGCGCTTCGCCTGCGCCTTCGGCTACGGCTCGGCGGCTACCGCGCTGATCACCGGCCGCCGAACTGTTCAAACACCCTGAACCGCCCGTGCGTTGCAGATGGTCGCAAAAATTCGGTACCGCTCCTGACCATGAGCAACACAAACCGAGCCGTGATTGAACAAAAGCCCCGCAAAGAGCGGCCTATTCCACGTCGCCTTGTTCAGGTCATTGACGCCCTGCTGGACGGAACATGCAAATCGCAGCGAGCCGCATGCGAGCGGTTTAAGTTGTCGGAGAGCTATGTATCGAGGTCGATGAAGAAGGACAAAATACGCGTTTACCTCACGCGGCGGACCTCTGAAGCGATCGCTGCGTCGCAATTGCCCGCGACTTCGACCGTGCTGCGGCTAATGGAGATGGCAAAATCCGAGCACGTCCAGATCGAAGCCGCCAAGCACATGCTTGCGCTCAATGGCTACCACGCGAATCCGGCATCACCAGGCGTCACGGTCAATGTGGGCGGCGGCGCTCCGGGGTACATCATCCAATATGCGAGCCCGGGCGACGAGGTTTTTGAGGGCGAGATCGGCGAGGCCGGCGGCGTGCTGATCGGCCGCCGCATGACCGCCGAGGAGCGCCGCACCGGAGTGCTTGAGCGGTCGCAGCCGGGCGCGATAATCGACGTCACGCCGGGTGCGGATGATCAGCCATCCTCCGCGGTCCCTGCCCTTTCAAGGGGTTATGAAAAATGATTGGAGAAGCCACGGTTTCAAACCACGAATGCCCTACCCTTTCCGCGCCATACTCACCTGCGGTCGACCGCGAAACGCACCGGCGCCAGCGCAACGGCTCGCAGCCATTGCGGCGCGCTGATCGGCTCTCACTCGACAGCGGGCAAGCGGCACGCTCACCAGCGAGCCTCCTACGGCCTTCCGACGGGCATCGCCCGATCGACCCGACCAGCGCCTCGTTGTCGCCGCGCCTCGCCCAGGTTTCGGCCGGCCTTCCGGCGGTGACGATCGCGGCGAAAGGGATTTACGCGCGCGTTGCTTCAGCATCTTTCACACTAGCTGAGAGAAAGACCCGCGCGTGGAATACCGCCCGCGCGAGCGCACACGCCCCGGCGAGCCCGCGCGAGAAGGCACCCCCGGCATCGATCCTGCCAGAATGTTCACACGGCGAGCCGGCCTCCAAAATGGTCGATCGAGCTGGCCCCGTGGGTCCGAGGCTCGAAAATCCCCCCGGAGTGTCGCCGAAAATCCCCGCGTTCGAATTCCCACGGCCGTCATCCAGAATTTTTTCCGCCAAAACCTCGGACACATCCGCCGTCGCGGTGAAGCCGTGACCTGAAAGGAAGACCCATGTTCACCGACTCGAAAGAACTGATGTCGGACGCGCAGTCGCTGACCGCCACGGCGATCTCGACCTACGTGATCGATCTTCTGCCGAACGGCGGCGGTGCCATCGGCGCGGGGCGCGCTGGCGGACCGACGGCCAACACCACGGTCAACCTCGCCGGCCAGCCGCTCTATCTGCACATCCGGGTGCAAACCGAACTCGACAGCGCCGGCGAGGCCGCGACCCTGATCGCTTCGCTCGAAAGCTCGGCCGACACCTCGAACGGCACGCCGACGGTTCACTGGACGACGTCCTCGATCGCGGAAGCGACGCTGGCGACCGGCTACTGGATCGCCAAGGGGATTGCGATCCCGCAGGGCTCCTACAAGCGATACCTCTGCGTGAACTACACGGTTGGCACCGAGAACTTCACGTCGGGCAAAGTCTCGGCCTGGCTCTCCGATACCCCGACGTATGTCGAAGACCTGTACAGCCGCGGCACTCTCACCGGCGTCAACTGAAACAGCGAACACAGGAAGTAAACCAATGACCACGCCAAACCCGAAGACTGCGGCCGACGCTCGCAAGCTTGTCGACGAACTCACCTCAAAACGCGACGGCCTGCAGGCTGTTCTCGATTCCGGCGCTCAGCGCCGCAAGGGGCATGCCACGGCGGCCGAATTCGGCGACGCCCGCGCCGCCGCGAGTTTGCGGGCGATCGAAGTAGAAGAAACGTCCGCGCGTGGAGCCCTGCAGAATCTTGACCTCGTGATCACCGAGATAGAGCAGCAGCGCGACAATCTGCAGGCCCGCGAGGCGGAGGACGTCGCCAGGCAGCACGCTGAGGAGCTGTCAGCAGCAATCGACAGGTTGCTCGCTCTGGACGATGAGATCGACGACACGCTCGATCGCGCCCGCGAACTATTCGCCAAGCGCGAGGCGCTCGCCAATTCAGCGCTCATTCGCGGCGCCCGGATCCGACCCGCCGGCCTTGTGACCCAAGAGCAGGAGATGGGGATATCCATTTGCGGTTACTTTGATACCCAGCTGGGCTGGCTGATGAGGGGCAGCTATACCTATGACGCACTCGCCAGAATTGCCGAGTGGGATGCCCGCCAGTTGGGGCGGGCCTCGCCCCGCATGCTGGAGCGGGGCCCGCGCGCCCTGACCACTCTCGAGAAAAACCTGCGGCGCTCGCTCGATCGACCCAGCTGGATCCGAGGTCAATTCGGCTTCGATTCCTCAGTCGAACGCGCCAAGCACGACGACGCAAATGGACCGGGGATAAGCACGAGCCCCATCGATGCGATAACGCCCGTGCCGAGCATCAGCCGCAATCGGGGGGCGCGCTGATGCTGCCGCGTCTCACAGGAAAGGTTGGCCGCTGGCCGCGGAGGTCAGCGTACGTTTCCGCCGCCACAAGTTTCGGCGGTGGCGATGTCACGCTGACTACCGGCGCCGGGGCTAACATCACAAGCATCAGTCTCACATCCGGCGATTGGGATGTAAGTGCCCAGGTCTATTTTGAAAGTTCGGGTGCGATAGCAGGCAACACGTACAACTACGGCAGCATATCGCAAACCAGCGCTACATTGGACACCGCTTCAGGCAAATATGGTCTGGCGCCGTTCTTCACGGCTGCTTCGCAGGATTTGTCCGCTTCAACTCCTGTTGTGCGCAAATCTTTGTCGGCAACAACGACAATCTATCTGGTGGCGCAGTCGGCTTTTTCTGCCGGAACAATCAAGGCGTGGGGGTTCCTCGGAGCCCGTCGCATTGGTTGATATCAATCCAGAAAAGGGGACTAAAGTATGCGCGGCTCTATCGTTCTTTTGAACACGCTTCAGCAGATTCCGAATTCTTACAATGATGGGGCGTGGCAGCAACTCGCGTTCGACCCCGCTGCGCTTTATGACAGTGACGGCATTTACGATACTATCGGTCGCAAGAAGATGATCATCCCACCCGCACTCGATGGTAAGTGGGGGATCGTCAAAATATCGGTTCGATGGGAAGGCGGAAAGCCAGGCAAGTGGGTGCAGATTCTGCCCGGCTACTACAACGCTGCGAATAATTCCTACGCCGCATCTGGATATGCGGCCTGCGATCCTGACAACCGGCCCGTGATCTTCAATACGACCACCGACCACGGCAGCGAAACCCATCCGATCCAGTTTCATACCGGAGATTATTTCGTCGCCGAGGCGTGCCAGCAGCAGACGACTGGCAACCCGGTAACACTGGGCGTAATGGCGGGGACATTCTCGCTGCGGGTTCTGGACTAACGGAGGACGGCGGTATTGTTCGCGCTGATGGCGTGGCAGACATCTGGCTACACGATTGATATTTCAGGCGGAACGGGGACATTTTTCGCCATGGGAAATTATCGAGTAGGCCTTGCGCTGACGATCGCCAGCGGGACGGTTTCAAACAGCGTCATCCAGGACGCGCGGCTTTGTTGATCAACGCGGACGACGACGGATGACACCGCAATATTGGGCATCATCACATTCCCCATCCAATAATCACCAAAGGGACTTACGGTGAACTGCCAGGACATCGACCGGCCCCATGTCGTTCCGCTTTACCGATCGATCGTGCTCGAGATCGAGCGAAGACGGTTACACCTTGGTGTATCAATGGACGAGCTAAGCGATAGAGCAGGAGTTGCCGACCGCTTTTACAGCAAAATGCTTTACCCGGACACGCCGAGCGGCCGGCAGGCGCGGTGGTCCACGCTTCAAGAAATTTGCGATGCTATCTTTCCTGAGGGTTTCGACGTCGAGATCAGGCCCAAGGCAGGACGGCGCCTCGATGCCGAGGATCTGCGCTGCAAGATCAAATTTGCCGCAGCACCGAAGGACGGCCGGTCACAGCGCGAACTGATGCGAGAGCTTGGCCGCAGAGGCGGCATTGCACGGCGCGAGAAATACAAAACAATGCCACGCAAGCAGCGGCTGGCCTTAGCCAAGAAAGCCCGCAAAACCCGGCGGAAAAACCGCGCACTTCGCTCGCAATTGCAGCGGTTAGCGGCATCCGCCGAGGCTCGTTTGTAGCGCGCTACATCCCAACATGCGCGTGCATCAGCGGGCCGCGATCCTCTGTGGCCATGATCACGGCCACGGTCCATCATGGGCGGCACCGAACTGCCCTAATCCATCTATTTTCCAAAAAGCGTTACCGTCGCGTCTAATCGTTCGTAATGACGAAATTCCCGGCTCGAGACATTGTTGATCTCTCGAGGTCCCCAGAGTGCGAGATCGATACGATCGGACTGGTTGAAAAACACGTACCCAATTGCGAAGCCGCCCATGACTGAAGCTGGCGACGTCGGAGAAATGAGCGAATGTGGAATAAGGATTGGTCCTGTTTCGACCTGAAATGCGTTCTTGCCGTCAATCGCCGCTATATTGATGTGATTGACAGGGAAGTTAAGCACCCAGCGATCGCCGTTTGGTCTGCATAACTCAACATTTGCAATAAGAGGCCACGAAGCGGATACGGCTTCATCGCTTAATTTATCGAGATCAAGTGCGTTTCGATTTGCAGCGGCGATGTGGATTGCCAATTCTTCAAAAACGCTCTCGTTGCTTGCAGTGCTGTCTGCAGGGACTGCGAGACGGATTGAAATGCCGGGTTCGCGCACGACTGTATGTTGCTGGCGAGAGGCAAAAATCTGAAATGAGTACGGAGGTTCCTTCAGCAGGCGGCCCTTGCCGTAGACGTCGCCGGCCATTACGGCCGGAGCAAGCACGAATTGGTCAAGGGGCTGGTGAGTGGGTGAGATTAACGATGCACTTGCTATCAGGCGCCAATAGCCCCTGCTACCGGCCTTTGTCTTCCAGACGAGGCGAGATCGAGCGAAGTCGATCACCGAGTGCGGCACTCGTTTGTTTTGCATTTCTTCTCCGCATCGCGTCTGTTCTGCGGCCGCGTGTGCACCGTGCGCGACCATTGCGCCGAGTGTGCAAAATGCCGATACGGCAAGGTTAATCCAGCGCATCTTGCTTCGCATCCCGCGTGAGACGTTTCGCGTCCATCCAGCAACATCGCTTCCAGACTACCGCAACCTAATCACGCGCGAAAGCTGCGCGGTGAGGGGCTTGGACATCACTTCGGGCGGGGCGGTCTCTATTGCGTGCGCCCGCCGGGCGCCATCCGCCGACCGCGGGATACGCCGATATGGAAACTCGAGGCCGCGCTGAAATGCCGGTCATGCCGGAAGGGCCGCTACGCGCCGCCGGTAGCGGCAAACTTTCCCGCGTGACCATCGGGGGCCGTATCCAGAGATAAGTTTGGCTGAGGCGAGGACGGCGGCGGACACCATGCGGGCCGGGGTGGCGCGGGGCGAGAACCCGAGCGAGGCGAAGCGACGGGCCAAGCGAGAGGCGCCGGGTGGCTTGCCTTGGAACTGAATGTTACATTTCTTCGCGATCGAGATTGTAGAATAGACGGCTAGGCTTTGACCGCTTCCACGTAAAGTGATTGTTGCGGATGGGTGTTGTCGAAGTACCATGTATTTCGCAGGATGGGGCATCGGCTTTGTCCGTGCCCGCAGCGATAGGCGGTCTTGAACCCGGCTTCCTTCAACATCCGGATAGCCTTGTCATGCGTCCACCAACTCACATGATTGCCGGGGTTCTCGGGTTGAAACGCAACGGCGGACGTGAAAATATCGAGGGCGGTCGGCAGATCGTTTGATGCCAACACCTCCATCACCTCCGCATCATCGAATTTGCGGGCTGCTGGGTGGCGGCAATTGGTGCTGGCGGCGGATGCGACGTGATGAAGCCCGCGCTGCGCCAGTGACGATTGAGCCGGCGGCTTGAAGAAATCGGGCGAGTTAGAATAGCCTTCATCCCAATAGAACCAATGGGAATCGTTACGCATCAGTGCGGCATAGTCCGTTTCGGCATCGGGGCCGGTTGTGATCCTAAAGAACCCGCCCGGTTTCAAAATCCGGTGAGCCTCCCGAAACATCACGGAGTCAGCCTCGTCCTTGACATGCTCGACGGTGTGGCTGGTGTAGACCACCTCGGCGCTGCCGGTCTCGATCGGAAGCGGTTTTAGCGACATCAGATCGTGGGGGATAAAGGATTGCTGCGCCTGCGCGGCGCCGTAATGCTCTGAGGGGAAATCGACGTTGGTCCAGAACGGATGTGAAAACAGCCCTGCGCCGATGTTGTAGAACCGGCGGTTCTTCAGAGCGTCCTCCGAGTAGAGCGCGCGATACCTGGCGCGGTCCTGGTTGTCGAAGGTGTGGCGAATGACGACGCCGCGCTCTCTCAGTTTCCGCAGCACGGTTTCCTTCAGCGTATCCAGCAAAGTGATCCTCCCCATTTCGAATGGCCGGCAACCTAACACCACAACCCGACAGCGAACACCCCTGAAATCGGAGAATTTGCCATGACGATCTCCATCGTCGGGAAATGCTTTTCCGCGACCTCAAGACGTCGGGATATTGACTGATGGCATTCGTTCGCCCGCGCGTGCATTCTCGAAATCTCGACCACTGCCGGAACGGCCCCTATGCGCTGTCAGGCGCTGGGGTCGACACGCGCGACCAGTAGTTGCACAAGCCGTTTATGGGCGAGGATACGGTCGATGTCCTTTGGCTCGAACTTCTTGCGCCGTCCCATCGGGGCGTAGAAGGGAACGCCGGCTGCATCGACAGGATTCTCGACCAGCCAATATTTCAGCCATTGTGTGGAGACGCGCAACACGGCTGCGGCCTCCTTGATCGTAAGCAATGTGCTCATGGTCGATCGGTCCTCCGGGCACCGCGGGCCAATAGCGCCTTTCTCCCAATGGTGTTTGCTTCCGCGGGAAGCCGGTTGGCTTGGCGTCGAGCATCCCGATTGTCTCTCCAGTACGCCCAGGCGCCGGAATTATCTCGGCATCCGTGACCCCAAAGCGTATCGGCCGGGCGCTCGGTCACAGGACGAACTCCCCTTTCTCGGATTTTTTTCGACCGCCTCCGGGCGAAGTTCGATCCGGATCCTCCCATTGGGGAGCAGCAGCAGCACGGCGCTGGCGCCCGCCTGCTTTTGCGGCGCGGATGGAGCGATTCAGATCGGCCTGGGTGAAGCGCGCGGCGGCTTGCCTGATGGCGAGGAGAGGCATGGTGCGCGACCCGGGAAAATTAGCGAGCTGGCGTCGAAGGGACTGGCAGGCCGTTGTGCTTGTCCAGCCACGTTTTCACGGCCGGCCAGTACCGTCTATTCCCGAAGAGCGGCTGCTTTCGGGGGAAGCCGAATTTACTCTCCAGGCCAGGCAGCATGGAGCGCATCACCTTTTCCGGCACGCCGAGGCGCCGGATCAGCTCTGCATCATTGAGATACAGCTTGTCCTTTTCGCGCTCGATCGTTTTGGGGGCGGGCTGGGTCATCGCGATGTCCTCCGGGCCAAGGGAAATTATCAAAATCGGTACACCAGGATTCAGGCGGCCGTTTTGCCCGCGGCACGCGCGCGCGGCGCTTCGGTTGTTGCCGCTGTCGTTTCAACATCTCGTAATCGCCTGTCAGGAGCAACTTACTCATGGCGGGCGAGACGCCGTCCCACCCGGACGGCACGTTTCGCGGGTTGAAACGGGGCAACGGTGCCGGCCTTGTCGCCTCCAGGATTGCCTCGACGTCAGCCTTGGTGAGGCGCATGTTCCTGCCGGTTAGCCTGTGCGCTCCGATTTGGCGCGCGAGAGTGCGCACGCGGCGGGGTGACCATCCCATCCGCTTCGCGAATTCTTCGGGGGTGATGACGTCGTCCAATTCCATGGCCGCCATGCCACCACGATTCCCCTGGGCGGGGAATTGGTAATTGAAAATTCAGCAAATCAGGCGCAGCATGTCCGTGGGCGTAAGAACCCGGACCAGTGACTGCCCGCAATCCATCTAAGGATCTTGCTCTCGATTGGCGTCGAGGGCAGCGGTGCATGAAGCCTTCGGGCTTCAACGGACGAGCTTGGCGGCTCGGCTCCGAACCCGACCATATTGGCCGGGGGGCGCCGTTCTGTCCAGAGCCGAAAGGCTTAAAAGCGTCGCGCCTGTCTCACTGGCAGGTTCTTACCCCCCGGCTGTTCGGTCTGATACCGGGCGCGCGGGCCGTAAGAAGCCCTATCCAGTGAGCACCACCATGACCATCGAAAGACCCATGTTCCCGCCGCGGGAATTGTCCCGGCGCAGCTACTTGACCCTTGCCGCCGGCTGCGCCGCGGCTGCGGTCGCAATCATCCCCGACAGCCAGGCCAAAGGATCCCCGACGGCCAGCGGTGCCAGCCCGGCCTTTGCCGCCGCCGCTCGAGATATGGCGCGCGTCAGGGCGCTATGGCAGGACGCACGCGAAGCGGTGGAAACTGCGCTTGCCGCGTTGACCGTGTGGGAAGCCGAAAACCCCGTGCCGCAGGGCCGCCGCAAGCTGAAAAGGTGGCAGCGCAAACAAGAGGCCTTGCGCTACTCGCCCGCCGTCACCGCCGCATGGAAAGCGCAGATGAAAGCGGAGAATGCCTACCGCGAAGCGCAGGCGGCAATCGCGCGAACCCCTGCGGCCGATCGCGGCGACGTCTTGGCGAAAGCCGCTCTTGCGGTGGTCTATGACGGCGAGCGCCTTTCCAGCGGCCCGGCCGGGCTGATCTCGATTGCGCTGGCCTATGACGTGGTGCGGCTCGACCAAGCGGTGCAATCATGAGCACGCAACGCAAGCGACCTTTCTTGGCCGTTGTCGACGGCACGGCGCTGCCACGGCCGACCAAGACCCCGCGCAAGCCTCGCATGACCGACGCTGATCGCGAAGCCACTGCGATCGCGGCCAGCGAGACAATCGCTCGGCTGTTGCCCGCCTATGTCGAGTTGCACCGGGTATGGGCGAAGGGAACCAAGGCGGCCAGCGACTATTTAGACGCGAACACTTCCGAAGCTGAGCGCTATCACATGGTGCGCGGCCCGGCATCAGATGCCGCCGACGCGATACGGGAGGCGAGCGGCGCCCACGCGGCCCAAAAAGCGATGAGTGCCCTGCATTCGAAAATGGCCACGATGGCCAGGATCATCGAGATCGCACCGGTTGCGAGCGCGGAAGGTCTCCGTGCCAAGACGCTTGCCGCGATGTGGGAGTGCATCCCGGCCTGCGCCGACAATGTCAGGTTCGACTTTGGGGAAAATGGCCGAACGCTGGAGATGCTATTCCGGGCTTGCGAGCGCATGACCGGATTGTCGGAATTGGCTGCTACCCTAGAGGCCCGGTTGGGAAAGGATGGTAAGGCATGAGCGAGGTCCTCAAATTCCCCTATAAAGCGTCCCGCCGGCTGCATTCCCGCAAGCCGCGGCGATCGAGAAACGGAACACCGGCCGAGCGCGCGGCCAAGGCCGCCGCAGAGGTAGGGACGCCGGCAACCGTCGTCACCATGCCGAAGGCCGCAGCGCCCAGGCTGACTTACACAACCCGCGAATTGATGCAGAAACTCGAAACGCTCGACGGGCCAAACCGGCGATATTTGGAGGGGTATATTCAGGGCCTCGTCGACGGGGAAAAATGCAAATAGCTGGATAGCTGACCTGACCTCGAAGCCCGCCGGCTCACCACCGGCGGGCTTTTCGTGCCGCCGGCCGCGCCAGCAGACTCGCCAAGGCGCTGGCGCCGATCGACTGGCACATGACAACCCGCGAATCCCGAGCGCATAGGCGGCCTTCCTAGAGTCACCTCGGGACTTCGGTCCCGCGCCTTGTCCTTGAGAACGGAATGCAGCACAATGTGTTGCGCAAGGAGCGATGCCAATGTCTGCAGCCGATGATGCAGAATACTTGACTGCGCTTGGCCAAGCCGTCTTCAGCTACGCCCTGTTGGAGTATCGCGTCATATGGATATTGGAGAAGTTGTCCCCGGGATATCTCAACACTTACCGAACGTCGTTTCGCACGACCGCTTCGAAACTAGCCGGCGACTTGAAAGCCCAATCGGTGTCACTTGCTGCAACTAAGCCGCATCTTGCAGGCCAGCTTGCATCTCTGCATTCCGAATTCGTGAAGCTGGGGCGACAGCGCAACGATCTGCTGCACGCCAATCCAGCTTCATCCGCCTCGGGAGATCAGATCCTCATAAGGCAGCATTTCCAAAAGTACGTGATATGGGACATCAAGACTGTGCGCGAAGCTACGACAGCGTTCGGTGCACTAGAGGCGATTGGAGCCGGCCTTTTCGACGCGATTCCGTAACTTAAACGACGATCGCGCTCACAGCGCATGAGCGCCACGAGGAAAACAAAGGGGCAATATCGGTTGGTAGGCTGCTGCAGAAGATCAGGAGGAGGCGTTTGTGGGGCTCAAGATAGCGATACTACTGCTAATTTTTTTCAGTGGACCGGCCAATGCCCAGTATTTCAAATACTCAGACATCGCCTCCGCACCTCCGAACGATCAGAATATGTACGTTTCAGGTGTCGCAGATGCGTTGGCGCGAGGAGTCAAAATCAATACCTGCCTGGGGAGTTCGTTGAAAATGAAGGCCGGCCAGCTGACAACAAACGTGATGTCGTTTGCAGCGAGCCGGCCGGCTTTACACTCTAAGAGCATGGCGGACGTTGTGGCCGCCTACCTCCGGGAGGCGTGCCCTCAGT
>JBAQER010000445.1:0-1510 GCA_049286845.1 Bradyrhizobium sp. | reverse complement strand
GACGATCATGCGGCCAGCGCCGCGAGCAGTTTCTGGTGGATGCCGCCAAAACCGCCGTTCGACATCGCCAGGATGTGGTCGCCGCCGCGCGCCTCGGCGGCGATCGCAGCGACCATCGCCGGCAAGTCGGATTCGCAGCGCACGCGCACGCCGAGCGGCGCGAACACTGCGCGCGCATCCCACGCGAGGCCAGCATCATGGATGTAGACCTTGTCCGCGCCGGCGAAGCTTCCCGGCAGCGCGTCTTTCAGCACGCCCTGCTTTAGTGTGTTCGAGCGCGGCTCGAAAACCGCGAGGATGCGTCCGGCCCCATCGCGCTGGCGCGATCCTTCGATACGCTGGCGCAGCCCCGCAATAGTTTCGCGGATGGCGGTCGGATGGTGCGCAAAATCGTCGTAAACCCGGACCCCGCGGACGGTACCGCGCAGCTCCATCCGGCGGCGCACGCCCTGGAACCGGGATAGCGCTTCGATCGCGACGCTCACCTCGATGCCAGCGTGGCGCGCTGCTGCAATCGCCGCCAGCGCGTTCATTCGATTGTAAGCGCCCGCTAACCTCCAGCGCAGCCTGCCGACAGGCTTCCCCTGCCAGGCAATGTCGAATTCACCCGCCTCATCCGGTTCGCCCGCCTGCCATCCGGCGGCAAGCCCAAACTGCTCTACTGGCGTCCAGCATCCTTGGGTGAGTACCCGCTTCAGGGCCTCGTCCTGGCCGTTGACGATGATCTTTCCGGTCCCTGGAATCGTCCGCACTAAATGATGAAATTGCCGCTCGATCGCTGCAAGATCGCTGAAGATGTCCGCATGATCGAACTCCAAATTGCCCAAAATCGCGGTCTTCGGTCGGTAATGCACGAACTTGGAGCGTTTGTCGAAAAACGCCGTGTCGTACTCGTCGGCCTCAATCACGAAGCAGTCCGATGGGCTGGAGCGGGCGGAAACCTGCAGATCCGGGGCGATCCCTCCGATCAGGAAGCCTGGGGCACGGCCGGCGCATTCCAGGATCCACGCCAGCATGGACGCGGTGGTCGTCTTGCCGTGGGTTCCAGCAACAGCCAGCACCCACTTACGTATCAATATATTGTCCGCAAGCCACTGCGGGCCAGATTGAAAACGGTCGCCGCGATCCAGAATCGCTTCCATGAGGGGGTTGCCGCGAGTGACCACGTTGCCGACGACCCAGAGGTCCGGGGCGAGGCGCAACTGGTCGGCGCCGTAGCCTTCGTCGAGCGAGATACCGAGCGCGGCGAGCTGGTCGCTCATCGGCGGATAGACGTTGGCGTCGCAACCGGTCACGCGATGCCCTGCCTGCCGGGCGATCGCCGCGATGCCGCCCATGAAGGTGCCGCAGATGCCGAGGATATGGAGGTGCACAACGCTATTATCCGGTGATGGGCCGCTCGCAACGCTCCGCGCATCGAACCGGCATGCGATTGCGCATCGCCGCGGCGGCAGCGCGCATCATGGCCGAGGAGGGCATCGACGATTTCGCGCTCGCCAAGCGCAAGGCC